>JBEGQK010000074.1:0-6049 GCA_041180985.1 Actinomycetota bacterium | reverse complement strand
TGCTCGTGTCGCACGTGATGCTCGCCCTCGGGATGCTCGTCGCAACCCGCCGGCGGCTGCGCGCCGACTCGCGCGCGGTCATCAGCGACGGACTCATCATCGGGCTCGGGGCGTGGATCGTGCTCTGGGTGGTGCTCCTCCAGCCCGCGCTCCACGGCGTGACCGGGTTGCCCGCCGCCACGTTGATGCGCGGTGTCACGCTCGCGGTGCTGTCGGTGATCCTCTTCCTCGTCGCAACGCTCCTCTTCTCCGACACCGCCCCGACCGTCTCGGTGTTCCTCGCGACGCTCGCCGTGGTCATGCTCCTCACCGGCGAGATCCTTTACCTCGTTGACGCACGCCCCGATGCGTCTCTCGCAACGCGGGTTCTCGGAGCGCCGTTCATGGTCGCTGCAGCGTTCGGCGCGGGCATGCTCCTCCATCCCTCCGTACGCACCCTGCTGTCGCCCGCACGGCGCCGACCAACTCCACCGTTGATGACTCGCCTCGTGTCCACCACTGCGTCGATGGTCGCACCCGTCGTGATGCTCACGCTCACCGACCCCGCCAGCCGCAACGACCGGGTCGTGCGCGTCGTGTCCATCGTGGTGCTGTCCGTCGTCGTGATGGCAAGGGTCGTGCAGTCCGTCCGTGCGAACGCGCGCACGCAGGCCGACCTCGAGCACAACGCCCAGACCGACCCGTTGACGAACCTCCCGAACCGGACTGCGATGCTCGACCTTGTCACCGAGGCGACGCAGCTCGCCCACGGCACGCCGCGGCAGCCGACAGTTCTCTTCATCGACGTCGACCGCTTCAAGAACATCAACGACAGCCTCGGTCATTCCGCGGGTGACGATGTTCTCCTGGAGGTCGCCCGTCGGCTGGTGGCGGCGGTGCCGGCGCACGCATCCGTCGGCCGCATCTCGGGCGACGAGTTCGTCATTCTCGACCCGCACACGGAGACGGCGACGCAGGCGGTCGTGCTCGCCGAGCACGTGCTCGACTCACTGCGCGAGCCGTTGGGCCTTCGGCAGGGAGACATGTTCGTGTCCGTCAGCATCGGCGTGGCCATGGCAATCCGCTCGCTCGACCTCACCGCCGACGAGATCCTCCGGCACGCCGACACCGCGATGTACCGGGCGAAGGACGCCGGTCGCAACTGCATCGCGTTCTTCGACGACTCGATGGTCGAGAAGGTCACCCAGCGACTCGACATCGAGACCGCCCTGTACAGGGCTCTCGACAAGAACGAACTGCGTCTCGTCCACCAACCGATCGTCGACACGTCACTCGGGCTGGTGGTCGGCTTCGAGGCGCTCATGCGTTGGGACCGGGGCGTGAACGGCACGGTGTCCCCCGCCGAGTTCATCCCCATCGCCGAGGAGACCGGCACCATCGTGCCGCTCGGGTCGTGGGCACTGCTCGACGCGCTAACGCAGCTGCGCCTCTGGATCGACGCCGGCGCGTGCACCGCGCACACCACGATGAGCGTGAACGTCTCCGCCCGGCAGCTGCACGACCCGACATTCGTGTCCGTCGTGACCGAAGCACTGTCGCGTTCGGGCGTCACCGCCGACCAGCTCTGGCTCGAGGTCACGGAGAGCCTGATGATCACGGAGCCGACCCAGGCCCTGACCGCGCTCAAGCAACTGAACGCCATCGGGGTGCGCATCGCCATCGACGACTTCGGCACGGGGTACTCGTCGCTCTCGTTGCTGCAGCGCTTCCCCATCCAGCGCATCAAGATCGACAGGGCGTTCGTGAATGCGCTCACCACGGACGGCGGGTCGCACAGTCTCGTGCGGACGATCGTCGCGATGGCCGACTCGCTCGGTGCCGACATCGTGGCCGAGGGGGTGGAGACCATGGAGCAGCTCGACATCCTCGCCGGACTCGAATGCCGCAAGGCCCAGGGCTACCTGATCAGTCACCCCGTGGACTCGGCCGCGGTTCCGGACACCGTGCTCGCGCTGGAGGGTTCGGCTCGCTGGAGGCGTTGATCAACCCGTCGACGGTCCGACGGAGGTGATCACACCGTTCTCGTCCCTGACGAACAGGCGCACCTCGTGCGAACCCTTCGTCAGCAACGTGTAGTCGAGCACCGCGGTGAACTTCACCTCGCCCTCCTGGCCACCGATCTCGCCGATCACTCCCGCAGCGATTCCGTCGACGGTGATGATCCCTTCGGTGCCGTCAATGGCCGGGGCCTTGAGCACGATCGTGCCGGTCACGGTGACGGGCACTGTCGAACCGGCGCCCCCGTCGATCTTGCGGAACGCCGCAACCTGGTTCAGTTTCCAGCTGGCAACAATGGATGAAGGCACGCCGGACTGCATCGGCTTGCCGATGAGGTCAGCCGACGCGCCGACCGCGGCAATCCGCCGGGCCGGTCCGGCATTCGTGACCACGCCGGCGTAGTACTCGGCACGCTCCTTCGTCGCCTCGAACCCGCGTGTCATGTCCGCGGTCTCGCCGGTGATCGAATGGACAATCCGCGTCGTCCTGTCCGGGCACTTCTCGTTGAGAGCACGACCCGCGAAGGACCACGACGTCCTCGTCCCCATGACGGCGTTGATCGTGGGAAGAATGTCGAGGTTCGACGTCGCGCAGTCCGAGACCGCCGGCTCGGTCTGACCCGGGTACTTGATGAACGTGGGGACGCGGTACACGTCATCTGCCTGACCCATGTCCACGAAGTCGGTGTGGCGCTGGGGCATCGTCGGCAGGAACGAGATGCCGTGGTCCGCGGTGAGAACAACCATCGTGGTGTCCCACTTCCCCGATGCCTTCAGTTTCTCCACCACCTTCTTGATCTCGCCGTCGGTGGCCGCGACCTGGTTGAGGAACGTCTGGTAGGTGTCCCGCACACCGTCCTCGTCCTCGGGGTTGATCGTCCCGATCTCCGGGCTGAGCGGCGCGATCCGTTCGTCCGGTGTCAACCTCCACGGCGCGTGCGGCATCAACGCGTGCACCACCTCGACCATCGGAGTCCGACTCGCGATCAACTCGTCAGCCGCTGCCGAGACGGCCTGCTGCTGGCTGAAGGCCCGGTCGTGCATCTGGGCCTTGAACCTGTCCCTGACAGCCGCGAAACCGCCCCACCCCTGGTCAACGGCAGGGAGCCGCTTCCGCAGCGACGGCGGCAGCACACGTTGCCCGTACACGATGCCGGCGTCCTTGACGAACATCTTGAGACGCGACAAGGAGAAACCCGATCCCACCTCGGAGGCGCCACCGCAGACCGCCGACGGGCACAGCGTGGTCACCGGCTCAGTGCCGTCCACCTTCATTGCGTCGCGGTACAGGGTGAAGATGTTGCGCGGGTACGAGTAGAGGAACGGTCCCCCGTTCTGCACCGGCTCCGACGACGACAGGATCGCGGGGACGGCCTGGTGGGTGAAGTTCGAGACGGCAACGTTGTTTCGGTACCACGTGGAGTTGGCTGCCAGTTCCGCAAACCCGGGGTAACGCTCGGCGTTGATCGAGCCGTCCGGACCGAGCAACGCGTACAAAGGGAACTCGTCGAGAACCACGAGGAAGACGGACTGGTCCGTGTTGGCCACCACTGCGTCCGTCCCCGTCCCCGTGGAGGTGAACACCAGCGGCCGCACCTGCACCGCCATCGTCCCGCCGACCGCGAGTGTCAGGACGGAAAGCCAGCGGGACCATTCCCTGACCGAACGGAACCGGTCGAACAGGACGGGAAGCACGACGGCCATTCCGACGGCGAGGACCGCACACAGCACGTCGTTCCCGACGTGCATCCAGCGACTCACTGCGAGACCGAGAAGACCCGAGAATCCGGCGAGCAGGACCAGCCGCGTCGACTCATTGACCTTCGGGCCCAGTCGGCGCGTGAACCCATCGATTGCGACCGCCACGAGGGCGGGACCGAGAAGAATGCCGAGAACGAAAACCGCGATCTCGCTGCTCGAGAGCTTTGCGGCGGAGAAGACGGTCAGGTTCTTCCCGTAGAGGTCGAACAGCGGCTGTGCGACAGCGAGTGTGGAGAGCGCCAGGTAGGTCAGGAAGTGCTTCCTCATCACACCTTTACCTTGCCACAATGGAACGGTGAAGAACCCCGTCCGTTCCCGCCGACTCGCATCGGCTGCTGTCGGGCTCCTGTTGTGCGTCGCCACGGTGCCGGGACTCACCGGCGCGGCGACCGCCACCACCACCCCGGCAACAACGAACGGTCAGGGTGATCTCGTCGTCATCGGTGACAGCCTGATGGAGGGTTCGAGTGTCTACGGAAAACTCTCGGGACAGTTGACGGCGCTTCGCGTGTGGACCTCCGTGACGGTCGACTACAGGCGGGGACGCAAGACGAGCGAGTCGTACGGCGTGCTCGAGCGACGGCTCGCCGCCGCGAAGAACCCGACCGCGATTGTTGTCGCACTCGGGACGAACGACATGATCTCCCACAGCGAAGCCTCGTGGCCGGCACGGGTCATCGAGCGGATGATGATCGAGGCGGGCGGGCTGCCCGTGCTCTGGGTCAACACCACGTTCAACGGAGCCGTTCACCCCGACTGGAAACTGCGTGCCGCACGTTTCAACCGGGCACTTCGGTCTGCGCAAACGGAGTGGCCGAACCTCTTCGTCGCCGATTGGTCGGCGTTCTTCGTCCCGAAGGGTGCGTCGCGATTCATCGCTGACGGCGTCCATCTCACCGTCAGTGGCTACAAGACACGCGCCACATGGTTGACATCACAGGTGCGGACTTTCGGGAACTCGATCATCAACGCCACCACCACGACCACCTCGACGACGAGCACAACCGTGCCGACGACGACCACGACTTCACCGGGCACGACGGTCGTGCCGTCCACGTCCAGTTCGACAACGAGCACCGTCACCCCCACGACGTGACCGGCCCCGTAGAGAACTAAGGTCGCGACATGCGCGCCGTCATTGCTGATTCAGGGAACGTCCAACTGCGGGACATCGACGAGCCCGCCGGGGACGGCGTCGTGCTCACGGTTGCCGAGGCCGGCATCTGCGGCAGCGACCTGCACATGGTGCAGAACGGCATGGCGCCCGTCGCGATCGGCCATGAGTTCGGCGGGTGGCTGCCCGATGGCCGGTTGGTGGCGGTGCGTCCGACCGGCGAGTGCGGAACCTGTGACCCGTGTTCCCGCGGCTTCCAGAATGCCTGTCGGCTCAGTTGGTCCACGTCGTACGGCATCGCCGTGAACGGTGGCCTGGCCGACAGGGTGTTGGTGGAACAGTCGCGGGTCTTCGCCATGTCCCCCGCCTCGCGACCCGTCGACGCAGCACTCGTGGAGCCGCTCGCGGTCTCTCTTCACGGGGTCCGCCGCGTCATGCCGGAGCGGGGCAGCCGCGTGGTGGTCGTGGGAGCCGGGTCCATCGGCCTTTTGGCCGTGGCCGCCCTGCGGGCGTGGGACATAGAAGTGGACATCGTCAGCCGGCACGCCCACCAGTCAGCCGCCGCCGAGGCCCTCGGTGCCCGCGTCATCGACCGGCCGAAGTCATCCTCTTACATGGTGGCGTTCGATGCGGTCTGCACCCAGGAGACGGTCGACCTGTGCATCTCCGCCTGCGCGCCCGGGGGCCGGATTGCCGAATTCGGCATGTTCTGGACACCGGTCCAGATGACGAACCCCATGATGTTCAAGGAGATCAGCCTGGTCCCCGCCATGGCCTACACGCACGACAGCTCGTACGACGACTTCCGGGAATCCGCCGACATCCTGGGGTCCGCTCCCCACATCGCCGATGCCCTCGTGACCCACACGTTTCCCCTGTCAGAGGCCGTCGAGGCATTTCGGGTGGCCGGCGACAGGCGGAGCGGCGCCATCAAGGTGCACCTCGTTCCGTGAGCGTCGGCGCGCCGTTGTCTGCGCATTTGTGAAGCCCCTGACCTTGTAGAAGCCAAACGAAACTTGGGAAATCCCGTTCACTTGTCTTGCTTTGTCTGACAGAGCCGGTGCTATCGTGTCCCTCGTCACACCACGGTGGTGTGCCAACTTTGGGGGTAACTCAATGACTCAACGTCAGACCAGTAGGTCACGAGTGTTGCGACGCGCGGGAGTGGCCCTTGCGG
>JBEGQK010000073.1:0-2822 GCA_041180985.1 Actinomycetota bacterium | reverse complement strand
GTCTCGGGGGTCTGGGAGGGGGTGTCGGCGCCCGAATCAGGGGCAGAGCCAGTGTTTTCCATCAGTTTTTCCTTGTCAGTCGCGCCGTGTGGCGCGCCATGAACGACCCGATTGGCAGCCGGGGAGGCGCCACCAGGCCGCATCGGCCTTTGTGAAACCCTACCCCTCGGGTCAGCGGAATCGGCGCATGTGCACGCTCTGCACCAGGCCGATCATCATCGCAAAGGCCACCGTGTGGGACCCGCCGTAGGACACGAACGGCAGGGGCACGCCAGAGACGGGGGTGATGCCCATGGTCATCCCGATGTTCTGGAAGGCCTGCCAGAGGATCATGGTGAACACCCCGGCGCACACCAGGACCCCCAGCTTCTCGTTGGCGATGCGGGCGATGCGGTAGATCCTCCAGAGGACCACCCCGAACAGGCCGAGGAGAACTGCGCACCCGAGCATCCCGAACTGCTCCCCCAGGGCCGAGAACACGAAGTCCGTCGACTGCACGGGAATGAACCGGCCGTTCGTCAGCGGGCCCTGCAGGTAGCCCTTGCCGAAGAAGCCACCCGTGGCGACGGCGCGCTTCGCGAACTTCACCTGGGTGATGACCTTCTGCAGGTCGGCGCTGTCGGAGTTCTGCTGCAGGAATGCCGTGATGCGCTTCAGCTGGTACGAGCGCACGATGCCCGACGCGACGCCTGCGATGCCGGAGAGGATTCCCATGCCCGAGATGAACGCGATGTACTTCACCTGCGCGCCGGCAACGAGCAGCACGCCCATCGCGCACGCGATCAGCACGGAAGCAGACCCGAGGTCGGGTTCGGCGAGCACGAGCAACGCGGGTGCGCCGACGATGAACAACGACTGGATGAGCCGCTCGTAGGGGACCTTGTCCCCGTCGTCGTCGGCGAGGAAGCCAGCGAGCATGAGCAACGTGACCACCTTGGCGAGCTCGGATGGCTGCAACGCGATGGGACCGATGTCGAAAGACAGTTTCGCTCCGCCCTTCACGCCACCGATCACGAGGACCATCAACAGAAGAAACATGGTCCCCGCGTAGAGAGCCTGGGCGCTCCCGCGCAGCTGCACGTAGTCCATCCACATCACGGCCGCCATCAGAACGATCGCGATGATCAGGAAGACCATCTGGCGCTGCACGAACTGGTACGGGTCGAGACCGTTCGAGATGAGCCTCGGTCGGGTGGCCGAGAAGATCAGGAACAATCCAATGACGGAGAGCGCTCCGACCGCTGCCATGAGGATCCAGTCGATGTTGCGGCCGGGGTCGGCGAAACCGCGCCTGATGTTGCCGAGGCCCGAGTTCGGCCGGCGCGAGCGGAACACGACACTCATCAGTCACGCACCGTGGAGCCGGAGCCGACGAGACAGAACGGGCTGTTCAGGCGCTGTTCGGGGGCGGGCGTGACCGCGTTGACGTCGAGCGGGTCCGCGGGCTGGGCCTCGATGACGCGCGTCTTTCCGGCGAGCGCGGTGAACACGCACTTCACGACCGGCGCTGCTGCCCTCGACCCGAACCCGCTCTTCTCGAGGTATGCCACCGCCGTGTACGGGATGTTCGGGTTCTTGCTGAACGCGGCGAATGCCGAGGAGTCGTTCCACGGCAGGTTCCCCGCACCCTGGGCCGTCCCCGTCTTCCCAGCGATCGGAAGTGCGCGCTTCGGGTACGAGCGGAAGAGTTTCTCGCCGGTGGTCGAGTGGTAGATGTCCGAGCGGACGCCTGGCCCGTTGACCACGCGTGTGAGTCCCTCCACGATCGCCTCGCGCGCGGTCTGGTCCATCCCAATGTCGCGCTTGATCTCGGGTGCGGAGAAGTCCCTCAGCACCACGCCCTTGTCGAGGTCGACCCGACCGGGCTTCCCCTTCGGAGTGCCGGGTCCCCACACGGCACGCACCACGTGCGGCAGGACGACCTTCCCGCCGTTCGCGATGGTGCCGTACGCGACCGCCAGCTGGAGCGGGGTCGCGGAGAGGAGACCCTGGCCGATCGCGAACTGCACGTTGTCGCCCACGTAGTAGCCCTTGCCTTCCTCCTTCGCGATCGCACCGCTCGCGGCAAGACGCTGCTTCAACGCCTTGTTCGGGACTGTGCCGATGAACTCGTACGGGAGGTCGATCCCCGTCGGGGACCCGAACCCGAACTGACGGACCTGCTCCTCGAGGATCGGCCGGTAGCCACGCTGACTGAAGATCTCCTCGCCGATCTTGTAGAAGAACACGTCGGACGAGATGGCGAGCGCCGACACCACGTTCACGCGCCCGTACTTGCACGGTGCGCCGTTGCCGCAGTTCGCGTTCTTGAAGATGCACTTCACGTTCAACTGGCAGCGTTCCTCGGGGATGCTCGTCAACTTGTACGTGCCGGTGTCCTTCAGCACGTAGTCGACACCGCCGGGCAACTGGCCGGTGTTCAGCGCCGCGTACGCGACGAACGGCTTGAAGGTGGACCCGAGGTTGTATCGACCGCTGATCGCGCGGTTCACGAGGATCGACTGGTCGGGGTCCTCCGTGTTCGGGAACAACTGGTTGAACTTCTCCGAGCTGATGCCGGCGTTGAACCAACGGTTGTCGAAGTTCGGGTAGCTCGCCATTGCGAGGATCTCGCCCGTGTCGTGGTTCATCACCACGCTCGATCCCGCCGGCGCCTTGTACAGGTTGACCAGCGGGTAGTCGGGGTCGGGCTCCCCGAACTTCAGGATGGTGGGCGCCTCGGTGTGGCGCCGCGCGTCGAGTTCGGTGAAGAGGGCCTGCTCGGTGAACTGCTGCATGTCGATGTCGATGGACAACTGGATGTCGTTCCCGGGGACCGCCTC
>JBEGQK010000072.1:0-3551 GCA_041180985.1 Actinomycetota bacterium | reverse complement strand
CGACGGTGAGGTCGACCGCGAACACGGCCTTCATGTCGGGCTCGTCGAAGCAGGGGAACGCCTTGCGGCAGTCAGTGGACTGCATCTGCGTGGTGGCGATGACCTGCTCGACGCCCTGGGCGTCCACGAAGGTGCTCCGGTACCAGCCGCGCAACTTGTCGTTCAGCACCCCTGTGAAGGAGATCGCGACAGAGACGTCGCCGGGCGCGACGTCCGCGGAGATGACGAGGCGCTCCGTCTCGTCGTGGAGGTGGAACCCGCACGTCGTGCCGTTCACGGAGACCGAATGGATCTGCAGTTCCTTCGCATTCACGGCGATCTCGTTCGCGGCCTCGACGCACTCGCACGTGATGACCACCGTGCCGGTGAAGCTCGCCGACGCCAGGTCCGGCGTCAGCGACAGCTCGTAACGGCGTGGGAGAACGGTGCGGGGCAGGCGGTGGGGGTTCTGCAGGTGGGTCACGGCAGAAAGGCTAATGCTGGAGGGGTTGCGCACTACCGTGGGAAACCGTGCCACGCAGCCATCCGTTCACCGCCCACGTGCCCGCCCTCACCAACAAGGAGGGCATCCGCTACGACGTGGTGGCCATCGGCAACGCGATTGTCGACGTGATCGCGATGGTGGACGACGGGTTCCTCGCCGACAAGGGGATGGTCAAGGGATCCATGGCGCTGATCGAGACGGACCGCGCCCTCGACCTGACGTCCGCGTTGCCCGAGCGGCTTGAGACCAGCGGCGGTTCTGCTGCCAACACCATCGCGGGAATCGCGAGTCTCGGGGGAGAGGTTGCCTACATCGGCAAGGTGTCCGATGACACCTTCGGAAGAATCTTCACGAAGGGCATGTCCGACATCGGGGTCGACTTCCACAGCGGCACCGGGGATCTCGACATCCCCACGGCGCGCTCCATCGTGGTGGTCACACCCGATGCGCAGCGCACCATGAACACCTACCTGGGTGTCAGCACACACCTTTCGCTCTCGGACGTCGATGACGATCTCATCGAGTCCGCTGCCATCGTGTACCTCGAGGGCTACCTGTTCGACCGCGACGAGGCAAAGGCAGCATTCCGCGAGGCCGCGGCGCGGGCACACGCGAAGGGACGCGTGGTCGCGCTCACGCTCAGCGACTCGTTCTGCGTCGACCGCCACCGCAGTGACTTCCGCGCGCTCGTGCGCGACGACATCGACCTGCTGTTCGCCAACGAGGACGAACTGAAGTCGCTGTACGAGTGCGACGACTTCGACGACGCGGTGGAGTTGCTCCGCCGGGACTGCCACATCGCCGCCGTCACGCGCAGCGAGAAGGGGAGCGTGATCGTCACACGCGACGACGTCCACGCCGTGCCCGCCGTCCCCGGCGTGACCGTCGTTGACACCACCGGCGCCGGCGACCTGTTCGCGGCCGGGTTCCTGCGCGGTCTCACGCAGGGCAAGGACATGACGACGTGCGCCCGCATCGGCGCCATCGCGGCCGCCGAGGTGATCTCGCATGTCGGGCCCCGTCCGCTGGTCCCCCTGATTGATCTGCTGCCCGCCGACCTGCGCTAGCAGCGCGCGACAGCCCGTAGCCTTGTCGCCATGAGCGACACATCAGGCCTCACGGTTCTCGGCAAGACGGTGCAGCACCCGATCGATCACGTCGAGGTGTTCCCCGCACCGCAGAACGTCACCGAGGTCGCCTTCGAGACCGACGAGCTGATGTCGATGTGCCCGGTCACGAACCAGCCGGACATCTCCAGCCTGACCATCGAGTACGTGCCTGACCAGTACTGCATCGAGTCGAAGAGCCTGAAGCTCTACCTGTGGGGATTCCGCGACCGTGCCGTGTTCGCCGAGGCACTCGCCGCCGAGATCGCCGGCGAGGTGATGGCGACCGCAAAGCCGCACAGCGTTCGCGTGGAACTGGTGCAGCAGCCCCGGGGTGGCATCACCGTGAGTGCCGTCTCGGAGATCTCGAAGTAACCCGCCGTCCGCGGGGCCGCCCCGTCACTGCGTTCGGCCGCGCTCCATGATCTTCGCGCGGCGCTCCGCCACCTTCTCCGTGGCGAAGTTCTGTCGCCGCCATTGTGCGCCGACCGTCGCCTCGTTCTCCCACGCGTCGGTCTCCGCCGCGTACTCCTTGTAGGTCTGCAGCATCCGTCGGACGCCGTCGGCCTCGTTGCCGGCGATGTCCTTCGCGATCTGGCGCGTGAACGGCATGAGGTCGGCGTGGGGGACGACGTGGTTCACGAGCCCGAATGCGAGGGCCTCCTCCGCACCCATGAAGTTGCCGGTCAGGCTCATCTCCTTCGCGCGGCGAACGCCGATGGCCTGGGGCAAGAGGACGGTGAGTCCCCATCCCGGCATCACGCCGACGCGGGAGTGCGTGTCGCCGAACTTTGCGTGCTCGGACGCAATGAGGAAATCGCAGTTCAGGGCCAACTCGAAACCGCCGGTGATGGCGACACCGTTGACCGCACCGATGAGCGGCTTCGTCATGGTGGGGAACGGGCCGCGGACGCCCGTCGCGTTCGGTGCGCCGTCGGCGCCGGTGCCGCGCAGGTTGTCGCCCGTGTCGCCGAGCTGCTTCAGGTCGAGGCCGGCGGAGAACGCGGGGTCCGCGCCGGTGAGGATCACGACGTCGACGGCATCGTCCTGGTCCGCCCGTGCCAGCAGCTGCGGCAGCAGGCGAAGGACGTCGGAGTTCAACGCGTTGCGCTTCTCCGGACGGTTCAGGGTGACTGTGGCGATTCCCTCGCTCACCTCGTACAGGACAACATCTTCGGCCATGGCGCAACGGTAGGGCACCGACCGTGGGCGACACGAAGCCTGTGTGCGAGACTTTCCGCCCATGAGCCTCGTACTTGTCTCGGTCACCGACGGTGTGGCCACACTCACCCTGAACAACCCCGATGAGCGCAACACGCTGACGGGCCCCATGGTCGCCGAGATCACCGCCGCAATGGACGAGATCGAGGGCAACGACAAGATTGGTGCACTCGTCGTCACCGGTGCCGCACCGGCGTTCTGCGCCGGCGCGAACCTCGGCAACCTGCAGACGGCCTCGGGTGACAGTCTCGGCACGATCTACGAGGGGTTCCTGCGCATCGCGCGCAGCCCTCTGCCCACCATCGCGGCAGTCAACGGCGCTGCCGTCGGGGCCGGCATGAACCTTGCCCTCGGTTGCGACGTGCGCATCGCCGCGAAGCGCGCGAAGTTCGACACGCGTTTCCTGCAGATCGGAATCCATCCCGGTGGCGGCCACACGTGGATGTTCCGCCGCATCGCCGGGCCGCAGGCGACCATGGCAGCAGTGATCTTCGGTGAGGTTCTCGACGGCGAGGAGGCCGCCCGTGTCGGGCTGGCCTACAAGTGCGTCGCCGATGACCAGCTGCTGGCCGCGTCGCAGGAGATGGCCGCGCGTGCCGCCTCGCGCCCGCGCGCGCTGGTGGAGGTCACCAAGCAGACCATCAAGGACATGCACGACGTGGACAACCACCCCGACGCGGTGAAGCGCGAGCTGGAGCCGCAGTTGTGGAGCACGAAGCAGCCGTGGTTCGCCGACATGA
>JBEGQK010000071.1:0-4647 GCA_041180985.1 Actinomycetota bacterium | reverse complement strand
CTCCACTCTCCGGGCAGTCACCTGCCGCCGTCCGCCCGCAACGGTGGCTGCTCGCGCAAGTTACACCGCTGGGATTCACGAAATTAGCAGTCGGGTGCGCCACCCGCGGTTGCCCCGTCGGTGCCGCTTCGCGCCTGACTCCCCGGCACGAGAACCGTTGAGAATTCGACGCTCCCGGATGGGCGAATCAGAGGTACGTGCCGCCGGGCTGGGGTCCCCCGCGGTCGGGTTGACCGGGGATCTGGCGCATCTGCTCGATCTGCTGGCGCGCCGCCAGTTGCTGTGCGAACAACGTGGCCTGGATTCCGTGGAACAGACCCTCCAGCCAACCGACGAGTTGTGCCTTCGCGATTCGCAACTCACCCTCGGACGGAACCTCGCCGTCCTTGAACGGCAGTGCGAGCATGTGCAACTCCTCGGCGAGGTCGGGCGACAGCGCCGACGCAATTTCGACGATGGACCTGTCGTAGATCTCCGCGAGACGCTCGCGGCTCGCGACATCGAGCTCCGTGTTGCGGACCTCGTCGAGCAGCTGGCGGACCATCGACCCGATGCGCATCACCTTCGCGGGCTCGGTGACCGATTCGGTGGGGGTGCCGAGCGAGCCGTCGGATGTCGCGTCGTTCGGGAACGGGCGACCGTCGATGACCTCTGCGCTCGCGGGGGGTTCCGGGTTGTTCACGTTGTCAGCCACGCGTTGAGTCTGCCATTCGCCCGCAGGTTCCGCACCCCGGTCAGGCGCGGTGCGCGAGGAACGGCACGAGCATCTCGTCCTCGGTGAGCGAACCGTGCCTGCACACGAGGTCGAAGAGACCACCGTCGGCAGGGTCCTCGAAACTGACCGGTGCGAACGGAACGAGCGCGACATCGCCCATGCGCCGCAGCGCATCCGTGGACACCCTGCTGCCGAACCATTTCTCGTCCACCACCTGGTCGCGCGTCACCACCCACGCAACGTCCTCGAACTGCGCGCACGCAGACCGCAGTTCCTGTTCCCGTCCGCGACGCGCATGGAGCCACCTGAACCTGCCCTCTCCCGACTGGAGCCTGACGTGGTCCATGACCGTCGACGGCAGAGTCACCGTGTTGTCACCCACGTGGACCTGGCCGTGGTCGGCGGTGACGAGCAGGACCGTGCCGGCCGGCAGGCGCTCGATGATCGACGCGACCAGACCGTCCGCGTACGACAACTCGGAGTCGTAGTAGTCGCCGAAGCCGCGCTCGTGGGCGATCTTGTCGACGCCGTCGTAGTACGCGTACACGAACCGCTCGCCGTCGGCCAGCGCGCGCTGGACCGTCACGGGGATGCTGCTCGCGGCGCGCCAACCCATGGCCTTCACGCCGGACAGGTGCGCCTCGGTGAAACCGGATCCCTCCTTGTCCGCCATGCTGATGACGGGAACCGACAGCCCGAGGAACGGTGGGCACGGCTGGACCTGGCGCGGCGGGTGTTCGCGCCGCATGTCGACGGGTCCGTCGCCCCAACGCAGGGTGTTCATGACCACCCCGCCCATGTCCATCCTGTAACCGATGAGACCGTGCTCACCGGGAGTGAGACCGGTGGTGAGCGACGTGAGCGCGGTGGCCGTGGTGGACGGTGCGACCGACGTGATCGATCCACCGCTCATCGAAGTGATGGTCGGCGCGACGTGACGGCGCGGCATCAGCTGGTTCCAGCCCAGACCGTCGATGAGCAGAAGGACCACCCGCTCTGCTCCGTCAACGACATCGGGCATCCACGCGGGAGAGGCGGCGGCCCGGACGGGACTGCAGAGGTACGGGATGATGTCACTCAGGCTTCCCGCCCCGTAGCGGGGCAGGACCGGTGCTTGGTGGCTCATGGTCATAGTCCAGCACCTACGATGGCTCCGTGCGAGTGTCCACGAGAGGCGATTATGCGTGCAGGGCCCTGCTGTCCCTCACGCTCCATTCGTCCGAGTCCGGGCCCACCTCCGTGCGTGACATCGCAGAGCGCACAGGGCTGCCCCAGCCGTACCTCGAGCAGATCCTCCTCGCCCTGAAGGGTGCAGGACTCGTGCGCTCGAAGCGCGGTGTCGGTGGCGGTTACGTCCTTGCGAAGGCGCCGGCCGACATCAAGGTGTCCGACATCATCTCCGCGGTGGATGGTCCGATCACGGTCGGTGATTTCGGCCAGCCCCACCAGGACGGGTCCTGCGACCACGAGGGACAGTGCGTTCTGCTCGCCATCTGGGACGTCGCCGGCCAGCACATGCGCGAGCATCTCGACTCCTACACGCTGGAAGTGATCGCCAAGGCCGCCACCGGCGAGGGCGAATGGCCGAAGCCCACCTTCCATCACCATCACTGACGACTACTCGTCGGCTGCGGCATTGCAGAGTGCGATGATGCCCACCATGTCCTCGGGCATCCCGGCTCCGAATTCCATGTGCTCGCCCGTGACCGGGTGAGCGAACGCGAGCCGTGCGGCATGCAGCATCGGCCTCGGGGACTTCAACGATGACCGGGACCCGCCGTAGGTGGAGTCACCGACCACCGGGTGGCCGACAGCGGCGAGGTGAACGCGGATCTGGTGCGTCCGACCGGTCTCGAGGGTGCACTGCACGAGGGAGAGATCGGCCGGGTCGACGAACTCCTCGACGACCTCGAAATGGGTCCGTGCCCACTTGCCCTCCCGCACCACGGCCATCTTCAGCGGGTCGCGGGGGTCACGACCAATCGCAGCATCGATCACGCCGCTCGCCGAATCGAAATGTCCCCATGCAAGTGCCATGTACTCGCGCTCGACGTCGTGGTCGCTCATCGCCTCCACCAGAGCGTCGTATGCCTGCTGAGACCGTGCCACCACCATGAGCCCACTCGTGCCCGCGTCGAGTCTGTGCACGATCCCCGGGCGCTGCGGTTGGCCGACGGATGCAATCTCCGGGTACCGCGCGAGCAACCCATTGACCAGGGTCCCCGTGCCGTGACCTGCAGCCGGATGCACCACCAGTCCGACGGGCTTGTTGATGACGATGACATGGCCGTCTTCGTAGAGCACCTCAACGGGGACACCCGGGTCCGCCTGAGGCAGTTCGGCAACGGGGACCTTGTCGAGGTCGACCCGGACAACCTGTCCCTCGGAGAGGCGCACCTTCCCGTTCGGGGCATCGACGCCGTCGACACGGGCGCCGCCGGCGGCCACGAGTTCCCGTGCCTCCGAACGGGAGATGTCGGCAATCAACGACACCACCCTGTCGAGCCGTTCGCCCGCCAGGGCGGCAGGGATGGTTTCCTCGACGATCATGCGGTCACCTCGGCCTGGTCGACACTGCGTGACGCGAGGATTGCCCCGAGCACGAGCAGACACCCACCGACAGTGATCGCCGAATCAGCAACGTTGAACACGGGCCACCACTGGAGGTCGATGAAGTCAACGACGGAACCACGGAACCAACCCGGCCCGCGGAACATGCGGTCGATGACATTTCCCGCCGCCCCGCCCCCGACCAGGGCCATGCCGCATGCCGACAGCCGGGAACCGGCCTTGCGCAGCGACGACAGCAGCCACACGACCACGACCGTGGCGACGACGCCGATGAGCGGGCCGAGCCCGGTGGCTTTCGAGAACGCCATCCCGCTGTTGAACCCCAGGGCAAACCGAAGGGTCCACACCACGTCCACCGTGTGGCCGTCGGAGAGGGCGTTGACGGCCCAGTGCTTCGTCAATTGGTCGAGCACGACAACGGCCGCGGCGAGCGACAGCAGCAACCGGCGCGACATGTCGGTGTTGACCGCGTGATCAGCGACGACCGAAGCCGCCGGCGAGCTCGGTCACCAGTTGCGTGGCTTCCGGCATCGCACGCAGGCGCTCCTTGGGGATCGGCAGGCCCGAGATCTCGGAATAGCCGTACTCGCCCTTCTTCATGCGCTCGAGAGCCGCGTCGATGTCCTCGATGGACTGGCGAGCCGACGCGGACAGGACGAGGTCCTGCTCGCGCTCGACGACGAGCGTGTCGCCCTCGCCGCCCTCCTCGTCGAACTGGACGTCGCCCATCTCTGCGTCCTCGATCAGTGCATTCGCCTCGTTCTCGAGTCGCGTTGCCTGGCCACTGAGCTGGGCACGCTTCGCTATGAGGGCGTCGCGGAGCTCGAAGAGGAACTTCAGGTCGAACTCCTTTGTCGACGTGATGCCGTCCTGTGACGGTCCCTTGATGATCGGTGGCTTCGGCGGCGGCAGTTTCGCGGCGGCCCGCTTTGCGGCCTCGGCTGCGGCTTTTGCCTCGGCGGCAGCCTTCTCCTTGGCAGCCTTGGCCTCGGCGGCAGCCTTCTCCCGTGCCGCCTTCTCGGCCGCCTTCTGCTCTTCCCTCAGCTTGCGGGCCTTCTCGCGTTCGATCGCCTCGAGCTTCTTCTTCTTCTCGCGCTCGGCAGCGATTCGCTTCTTCTCGCGCTCCTTCTCGGCTGCGGCTTTCTTCGCGGCAGCCTTCTTTGCGGCGGCTTCCTTCTTCTTCAGGGCCTCGGCGGCGGCCTTTGCCTTCTTCGCAGCAGCTTTCTCCGGGCAATCTTCTTCTGGGCGGCAGCCTTCGCAGCAGCCTCCTTCTTGCGCAGCGCCTCGGCCTTCTTCCTGGCGGCGATCTCGCGTTGCTTGGCCCTCTTTGCTGCCGCGGCCTGCGCCGGGGTCAGCTTCTT
>JBEGQK010000070.1:0-2832 GCA_041180985.1 Actinomycetota bacterium | reverse complement strand
CGTCGAGCTCGCCGATGATCTGTGCGCGGCTGTTCGCGCGGAACTGGTGCTTCGACACGACGACGTCGTACCCCATCGCCTTCGCCGCTTCCTCGCCGGGGCCGGCCCACGCGACTTCCGGTTGGCAGTAGATGGCCCACGGGACACGGTCATAATCCACCGGCACTGTCTTCTCGCCGAGGATCTGCTTCACCACGAGAATCGCCTCGGCGTACGCGACGTGGGCGAGCTGCGGGGTGTTGATGAGGTCACCGATGGCGAACACGTTGTCCGCGGACGTGCGGCACCATTCGTCCACGTCGACGAAACCGCGCTCGCTGACCTTCACCTTGGTGGCGCCGAGGTTCAGCTGGTCGGCGAACGGACGGCGACCGATCGACACGATGACCGCGTCGACCTCGATGGACTCGCCGTCGCCGAACTGCACGACGGTGGAGCCGCTGCCCGTGGGCGTGTGGCTCTTCACGGACACGCCGGTCTTGATGTCGATCTTCTTCTTCTGGAACGAACGCACGACGACGTTCGCGAGGTCGGCGTCGAGTCCGGGGAGGATCTTCGGCAGACCCTCGAGGATGGTGACCTGCGCGCCGAGGTCGGCGAACGTGGAGGCGAACTCGCAACCGATGGCACCGCCACCGATGACGGCGATGCGCTGCGGGATGCGGTCGAGCATCAGCACCTCGTCGGAGGTCATGATCGGACCGCCCGGCTCGAAGCCCGGGAAGGTGCGCGGCACGGAGCCGGCGGCGAGGATGACGTTGCGTCCGCTGATCTTGCTGACGGCGCCGTCGGCAGCCGTGACGGTCACGGAGTTGTCGGCGTTGAGCGCACCGACGCCCAGCAGGTAGGTGACCTTCTTCGACTTCGTGAGGCCGGTGAGACCCTTCACCAGGCCGTCGACGATCTTCTGCTTGCGGGCCTGGGCGGTGGCGAAGTTCGTGTCGCCCACGACCGTGGCGATGCCGAACTCGTTCGCGTGCTCGGCGTGGCGGCGTGCAGCGGCCGTCTCGAGGAACGCCTTCGCGGGGATGCAGCCGCGGTTCAGGCAGGTGCCACCGATGGTGTCCTTCTCGACGAGGGCAACGGAGAGTCCGGCGGACGCGCCGTAGAAGGCCGCGGCATAACCACCGGGACCACCACCGACGATCACAAGGTCGAACTGGTCAGCCATCGCAGACACTCCTCAATTCCTGACCCACCTCGTTGTGGGGCATGTTTGCTGATTAGGCGTCCCCAACGGTAGCCGTTAACCGGCGTTCGACCACTGGGATTGCTTGCCCGCACGCAGGTAGGCAACGGTCACAGTGCCCGTGCTCGGGCCGAACACCAACGAGCACTTTCCGCCCTCCACCGTTGTCGTGGAACAGGCAGGCGCATCGACTCCGGTCCACGGTGTCGCCAGCACCTCCGACACCTTGCCGCCGGCCAGCATGCGCCAGCCCTCCACGGCATCCGCGCCGCTGACCCCGGACATCATGACGGTGACCACGGTGCGGTCAGTCTGCGACGCGACCCCCAGGACCGACACGGTCATGTCACCGAGGGTGGAGCGGTCCCCGAACCCCAGAACGGTGACTTTCGTCGTTTCCTTCGCCACCTGGAGCAATTTGATCCCCCCGGCCAGCACGATGGCGATGCCGCACACGAGCGCGGTCAGGATCAATTTGCGCGTGCTCATTGACACACAGGCTACGAGCAGGGATTCGGAACAGAAAGCACCGACAGCGTGTTGAGTCACCCATGAACATCCTCGTCACCGGCGCATCCGGACTCATCGGGCGCGCGCTCGTCCCCCACCTCGAGAAGTCGGGCCACACCGTTGTTGCGGCGGTGCGCCGCGCGCCGCGGTCCGCCGCCGAGCGCCAGTGGGACCCGGCCGCGGGCACGTTGTCCGACGGATTCTTCGACGGGATCGACGCCGTGATCCACCTTGCAGGCGCCGGCATCGGCGACAAGCGGTGGACCGACACGTACAAGCGGGAGATCCTCGAGAGCCGCACGAAGAGCACCACCTTGCTGGCCGAGTCGATGGCCGCACTCGCGGTCAAGCCGAAGGTGTTCCTGTCGGGTTCGGCGATCGGCATCTACGGACCGCGTGACGGTGAGCCGCTCACAGAGACCTCCGCGCACGGCGAGGGATTCCTAGCCGATGTCTGCGAGCAGTGGGAGGCGTCAACGGCAGCCGCCGAGGCTGCCGGCATCCGCACGGTCCACCTGCGCACGGGCATCGTGCTGTCGAAGGACGGTGGCGCGCTGAAGAAGCAACTGCCCCTCTTCGCGATCGGTCTAGGCGGCCGGTTCGGCAACGGCCGTCAGTGGCAGAGTTGGATCTCGATCGACGACGAGGTCGGTGCCATCACCCACCTGCTCACCTCTGCGACATCCGGACCCGTGAACCTCACCGCACCAGGTGCGGTCACGAACGCCGACTTCACGAGGACGCTCGCGTCGGTCATGAAGCGCCCGTCACTTTTGCCGATCCCCTCGTTCGGCCCGGCGCTGCTGCTCGGCAGGGAACTCGCCGATGCGCTGCTCTTCACAGGGCAGAACGTCGCCCCCGCAGCTCTGCAGCACAGTGGGTACGTCTTCCGGCATTCTTCGCTGGAAGCGGCCCTGCGTGGCATTCTCGGGAAGTGACCCAGGAATTCCCCCAGCACGCTGACGTCGTCATCGTCGGCGCCGGACTCGCGGGGCTGGTGGCGGCGCGCACACTCGGGCTGAACGGCATCGACAGCGTCATCCTCGAGGCCTCCGACGGCGTCGGTGGTCGCGTCCGCAGTGACGTCGTGGACGGCTTCGTCCTCGACCGCGGCTTCCAGGTTCTGCTCACCG
>JBEGQK010000069.1:0-3199 GCA_041180985.1 Actinomycetota bacterium | reverse complement strand
TCGGTCCCTTGCCGAGGTCCCACGCGACGGTGGTCAGCATGCCGTCCGTGGGCGGGGGGCACTTGCTGCCGACGTTCAGCAGGACGAAGCTGCCCGTGCCGTAGGTGTTCTTGGCCATTCCTCGCAGGGTGCATGCCTGCCCGAACAGCGCGGCCTGCTGGTCACCCGCGATGCCCGAGATCGGTGTTCCGTCCGCGATGCCGGGAACTCCCGACGTGACACCGAACCTGCCGCTCGACGGGCGCACCTCGGGCAGGCAACGCATCGGCACGCCGATGAGGTTGCACATGTCGTTGCTCCACTTCATCGCACCGATGTCGAAGAGCATCGTGCGGCTGGCGTTCGATGGATCGGTGGCGAAGTCGGCCCCGGCGGTGAGGTTCCACACCAGCCATGCATCGATGGTGCCGATTGCCAGGTGCTCCTCCGGCGGCATCTCGTTGTTCTGGATAAGCCACGCTGCCTTGGTGCCCGAGAAGTAGGGGTCGAGAACGAGTCCGGTCGTGCGCCGCACGAGCGGCAGGTAGCTCTCCAGCTCGGTGCATCGCTCCGCCGTGCGCCGGTCCTGCCACACGATTGCATTCGCGAGCGGCCTGCCCGTTCGTTTGTCCCATGCGACCACCGTCTCGCGCTGGTTCGTGATGCCGATCGCCGACACAGAATCACCGACTCGTCCCGCGACATCGGTGAGCGTCGCGACGACCGCGTGCCAGATCTCGGATGCTACGTGTTCCACCCAGCCCGGCCTCGGGAAGTGCTGAGTGAACTCCCGGTACGAAGAGATGGAGGGTCGGCCGTCGTCGTACACGGCCCGGGTGCGCACGCCGGTCGTGCCGGCGTCGATGGCGAGAACTGCGGTCACGATGCCTCCCTTGTCGCGCGTGCGAAGAGTTCGACGATGCCCCCGTGGATCGCCGGCGACGAGGCGATCACCTCGGCAGGGGTGACGGGGCCACCGTCGAAAGCCGAGACGATGCACCCGGCTTCGGTGGCAACGAGTTGGGCCGCCATGATGTCCCACGAATTCAACCCGCCCTCGACGTAGGCATCGAGCCTGCCGCATGCGACGAAACAGATGTCCACCGAGGCGGCACCGAGCCTGCGCAGGTCCCTGATGCTCCCGACCATGTTCGCCACGGTTCGTCCGTGGCGGCTGCGCGCCGCCGGGTCGTACGAGAACCCCGTGGCGACGAGTGCGTCGCCCACTGACGTGACGTCGCGCGGCGTGATCGGCGTTCCGTTGCGGAACGAACCACCACCGCGGACGGCGGTGAACATCTCGTTGAGCACCGGTACGTAGACAGCACCGACCAGCGGGCCGTCAGAGTCGCGCACGCCGATCGACACGGACCAGTTCGGCAGGTCGAAGATGTAATTGGTGGTGCCGTCGATCGGGTCGATGTGCCATTCGATGCCGGTGGAGCCCGTCTTGTTCGCGCCCTCCTCGCCGACGATCGCGTCGTCGGGACGTGCGGAAGCGATGCCGCCCACGATCAGCGTCTCGCACAACTTGTCGTACTTCGTGACCATGTCGGACGGCGACGACTTGGTGGACGTGCCGAGGTCGCCCGAGCGCCTGCCGTTGAGTGCAGCGACGCCGGCCTCCCGGGCGAGGCGCTCCGCAACTGCCAGGAGTTCGTTCAACGGCGGTCCTCGATCTCGCGCCACTCGCCGAGTGCGCGCAGCACCAGCACGGCGATGATGGCCGAGCCCCCGGCGAACAGCACCGAGCCGACGAGGACCCCGAGGCCGAGCGGCACCCCGCACGATCCGTCGCACTGGACGTCGACGAGCGCGTACCCGATGAGGCCACCCGCAAGACCCGTCAGCAGGATTGCGACGAACGCGAGCGCCCGTGCGGTTCCCGAGGGGAGGGCGGAGAGAGGGGAGTCGGGAGTCGTCACGCCATCATCGTAGGCGTGGCGTCACCGGCCTGAACTAGCGTCGGCGCCGTTGTGACCTCCGTGCGTTCGATTCTCCACGTCGACATGGATGCGTTCTATGTCTCGGTCGAACTGCTCCGTCACCCCGAGCTGCGCGGCAAGCCCGTCGTGGTGGGTGGCGGTGCCGCAAGGGGAGTCGTTGCCGCGGCTTCGTACGAAGCGCGGCGCTTCGGGGTGCATTCCGCCATGTCATCCAGCAGGGCGAGGTCGCTGTGCCCGGATGCTGTCTTCATCCCGCCCGACATGGCGCACTACCTGGAGGTCAGTGCGCGGCTGCACGACATCTTCTGCTCGTTCACGCCGCTGGTGGAGCAGATCTCGGTCGACGAGGCGTTCATGGACGTCACCGGTGCGGGCAGGCTGCTCGGCGACCCCGAGAGGATCGCGCGGTCGTTGCGGGACGCCGTGCTCGAACAGGAACGACTCACGTGCAGCGTCGGCATCGCGCCGAACAAGTTCATCGCCAAGCTCGCATCGGAGCAGGCGAAACCGCGCGCATCCGCTTCTGGCATCGATCCCGGTCACCAGGTCTTCCGCGTGGAACCGGGCCGGGAGATCGAGTTCCTCCACACCTTGCCCGTGTCGTCGCTCTGGGGAGTCGGCCCCGCCACCCAGCAGAAGCTCGCCGACCTGGGTGTGCGCACGATAGAGCAGCTGGCCGCGCTCGATGTTGCGTTGCTGCGGCGCATCGTCGGGGACGCGCACGGTACGCACCTCCACCGTCTCGCGCACGGGATCGATGACCGCGATGTCGAACCGGAGAGGATCGCGAAATCGATCGGCCACGAGGAGACCTTCTCCCGTGACCTCGTCACGTTCGAAGAGATGCGTGAGCAACTCGTGCGGCTCTGTGACGCGGTGGCCAGACGGACGCGCACCGCCGGTGTCGCCGCCGGCACGATCCTGCTCAAGGTGAAGTTCTCCACGTTCGAGTCGGTCACCAGGTCGGTGACGCCACCGGTGCCGATCACGTCCGGCCCGGCGATGGTTGCGGCACTCGAGCCGTTGCTGGCCGACATCGAGCCGCGGCAGGGGGTCCGATTGCTGGGCGTCCACGCCCAGAAACTGTCGGTCGGGAGCCAGGCCGTGCCGCGGCTCTTCGAGGACGAGGCCGACGCGGTCGAGTCCCTCGAGCGGGAGTGGTCGGAGGCCAGTCGCGCCGTGGATTCCATCATCGACAAGTTCGGCAAGGGCGCCATCGGGCCCGCGAGTGTCATGGGACAACGGTCCAGGCCGGGGGAGACCCCGTTCGGACC
>JBEGQK010000068.1:0-2704 GCA_041180985.1 Actinomycetota bacterium | reverse complement strand
GGCGCCGTGCCGCGCAGGAACACAAGGTTGCGCAGGACCATTCCCATCACGATCGTGTAGCCCCACACGAGATACGGGTGCGGCAACGCCTTCACGCCGCGCTGCAGCATGGGTGTGACGTGGGCGAGGGACATGGCAATCCAGAACGGGGCAGCCACGTACAGGATGCCGGAGAGCCCGGTGTCGGTGTCGTGGTTGCGCGTGCCGATGACCACGAAGACGAGCACGCACAGTGCGTCGTAGAGGTAGTCGCGGAGTCTGCGGGGCACTGTGCGGCTAGATCTCGTCGTAGTACTCACGGCCGAGATGGGTGATGGTTTCCTCGCCCATCATCCAGCGCAGCGTGTTCTTCAGCTTGGTCAGCTGGATGAAGAGGTCGTGCTCCGGGTACAGGCCGGGAGCCACCTGCGGGCTCTTGTAGTAAAAGCTCAGCCATTCCTGGATGCCGCCGAGTCCCGCGCGCTGCGCGAGGTCCGAGTAGAGCACCAGGTCGAGCGCGAGCGGAGCGGCAAGGATCGAGTCACGGCAGAGGAAGTTCACCTTGATCTGCATGTCGTAGCCCATCCACCCGAAGATGTCGATGTTGTCCCAGCCCTCCTTGTTGTCACCACGGGGCGGGTAGTAGTTGATCTGCACCTTGTGGAAGATGTCGCCGTAGAGGTCGGGGTTCTTCGCCGGCTCGAGGATGTCCTCCAGCACGCCCAGCTTCGACTCTTCCTTCGTCTTGAAGTTCTCCGGTGCGTCGAGCACCTCGCCGTCGCGGTTGCCGAGGATGTTGGTCGAGTACCAACCGGAGACGCCCAGCTGCCGGGCCTTCACCATCGGCGCGAGGACGGTCTTCATGAGGGTCTGGCCGGTCTTGAAGTCCTTGCCGGAGATCGGGACGTTCAGCTTGGTGGAGAGCTCGCGCAGGACCGGCGTGTCGACGGCCAGGTTCGGGGAGCCGTTCGCGAACGGCACGCCTTCCAGGATGGCCGCGTACGCGTAGAGCATGGCGGGCGAGATGGTCTCGTCGTTCGCGTCGATGGCGGCCTCGAGGGTCTCGACGGTCTGGTGTGCCGGGCCGGGCTCGATGTAGATCTCCGTGCTCGCGCACCAGATCATGACGATGCGGTCAACCTTCTTCTCGTCGCGGAAGGCGTTGATGTCCGCGCGGATCGCGTTCAGCATGTCCCGCTTGTTCCCGGGCTTGACGTGCTCGCCGGTCAGGTTGCGGGCGTACTTGCGCTCGAAGGCTGCCTTCATGGGGCGGATGTCGCGGAGGGTGTCTGCGATCGACTCGATGTGCTTGCCCTGCTCCAGCACCCCGGCGCGCGAGGCGGCCACGTAGGCGTCGTCGGGGAACACGTCCCAGGCACCCCAGACGATGTCGTCCAGCTTGGCGAGCGGCACGAAGTCCTTGATCAGGCGGGTGTCGTCGTCGGTGCGCTTGCCGATCCGGATGGTGCCCATCTGGGTCATGGAGCCGAACGGCTTGCCGATGCCGCGCCTCGTCAGTTCGACGCCGGCGATGAGGGTGGTCGCCACGGCACCGAGACCGACGGTGAGGACGCCGAGCTTTCCTTCGGCGGGGGCGATGGTACGGGGTTCAGACATGGTTCCGAGGCTATGCGATTCGGGACCCCCGCCCCTGTTTGGCGGGTGGTTTCACGCCGTGGTCAGGCGGTTGCGGCGATGAAGCTGTTCATGATTGTCGCGATTTCGGCGCCTTTGTCCTCCTGCAGGAAGTGGCCGCCGCCCTCGATCGTCACGTGTGGCTGGCCCTGCGCACCGGGGACCTTGCCCTGGAAGATGCGGTATCCGCCCGCGGTGATCGGGTCGCCGTCGCTGAACGTGGTCAACAACGGTTTCGTCCATGACTCGAGCACCTTCCATGCCGCACGGTTTGCTTCGGCCGTCGGGTCGTCGGGGCCGGTGGGCACGAGTGACGGGAAGATGCGCGACCCGGCCTTGTGGATCTCCTCGGGGAACGGCGCGTCGTACGCCGCGACCACCGCGGGGTCGAGCGGCTTCGTTGCGCATGCTGCCTCCACCATGCGGCCGATGTGCCATTCCTTGGATGTCTGGCTGAACCTCTGCCAGTTCATGAACGCCTCCGTCGGCGGGCGGTCGCCGGTGGGGAGACCCGTGTTCCCGACAACGATGCGGGAGAACCGGTCGGGGTTCGCCGTGACCATGCGAAGGCCGACGAGACCGCCCCAGTCCTGGCCGAAGAATGTCATCGGTCCGAAGTCGTGCTGGGCCAGCCAGTCGTTCATCCACACGACGAAGCGCTCGTAGGTGTAGTCGGACATCTGGGTGGGCTTGTCGCTGCGTCCGAATCCGGGCAGGTCGGGAACGACCACGCGGTGACCGGCGGCCACGAAGACCGGCACCATGTGGCGGTACAGGTAGCCCCAGCTCGGTTCCCCGTGCACCAGCAGGATTGTCTCGGCGGCGTCCTTCGGGCCCTCGTCGATGTGGTGGATGCGGATCCTTGCGCCGCTGCCGTCGGCGGCATCGACCTCGGTGTAGTGGGGTGCGAACGGCCAGCCAGGCAGGTTCTCGAAACGGTCATCAGGGGTGCGGACAATCTCCATGACGGGAACCATAGGCACCTTCGGACCTCTTGCCGAGAGTGGGATGCGTTCGGAAATTGGGGGTTGCGGGCGGGGAGAGACCCGTGGCAGACTTTCCGACGATGAACACCGCACTCCGCGCCCGA
>JBEGQK010000067.1:0-9082 GCA_041180985.1 Actinomycetota bacterium | reverse complement strand
TCATGGGAGCGCAAGAGAACTGTCACACCTAACATGGGTGCGTGTTCCTGCGTACGCGACTCCACGTCTATCTGCTGTGGAGCACGTGCATCTTCGCCTTCCTCGCCGTGATGTCGTCACTGCTGACCGACGGCGGCACTTCACAGAGCGCGGACAACGGCGGCGGCAAGCAGACGACCTCCACATCGGGCGTGACCACGACCACCGGGCCGATCAGGTACTACACGGTGCAGCCGGGCGAGTCCCTGTTCGCCATCGCGCAGAAGTTCAACCTCTCCGCGCCGCGGCTGGTGGAACTGAACAAGATCAAGAATCCGGACCGTGTGCCCGCGGGCACACAGCTGATGCTGCCCCCCAGCAACGGATTCGTGCCGATCGGTGCGACCACCACGATGGCACCGTGAACGACCGGTGCTTGCGCACGTACATACACTGAAGTCATGACAGCAACCTTCTGGCCCACACAGGAACACTGGTCAGTGAAGATTCCGTTGCACACCCCGCACGTGCGACTCGATTGCCTGGCCGAGTCCGGGTTCGTTGCTCTCGCTCCCGCACCGTTCGACGTTCCGGCGAGCGAGTTCGAGACTCTCGAGTACTTCGACTGGAAAAGCGGTGGCGACACCAACTTCGCCCCGCTTGCTTCCGCCGACGGTGAACTCGATTGCCGCGGGTTCTGGGACAAGGGCAAGACCGACAAGGATGCGCTGTGGACGTCGAATGCTGACATCGCACCGACACTGAAGGACTACGTGTCATCGGTGGGTGCCAATTTCGGGCGTGTGCGCATCATCAAGCTGCAACCACAGGGCCGCGACGAGGCGATCCGCAGCATCCACCGCGACGACAACAACCGTTTCAACCCCGAAAACGAGGGCTGGGTGGTTCGTTCCTGGCTGGAACTCACCGACAACCCGGACAGCTACATGTTGCTGATGGACAACGGCCCGGACGGTCTTCCCGACCCGTCAACCGAGCGTCGGGTGCCCCTGCCGAAGGGCGCACGGTTCGTTGTTGACACGCAGCGCCTGTGGCACGTCGTGGTGCACAACCATGACCACCCGCGCTACGCGTTGATCACGAGTTTCGAGAGCGGCCCGGCACTCGACTCTTTCATCGCGCGCGAACGCGCGTGACGCTCAGAGCGCGGCTTCAATCGCGCTGACGAGCTCGGGTGCGTCCGGTGTGACCATCGGGCTGAACCGCGCGATGACGTTTCCGTCACGACCGACGAGGAACTTCTCGAAGTTCCAGCGGATGTCGCCGTTCACTCCCTCGGCATCGGCAACCGGTGTGAGCTGCGCGTACAACGCGTGACGATCATCGCCGTTCACATCGACTTTCTCGGTGAGCGGGAACGTGACGCCGTACGTGGTGCTGCAGAACGTCTGGATCTCCTCCGCGGTTCCCGGCTCCTGGCCCCTGAACTGGTTGCACGGCACACCGACAACGGTGAAGCCCTGTGCCGCGTACTGCTTCTGCAGGTTCTCGAGCCCCTCGTACTGCGGGGTGAGACCGCACTTGCTGGCGACGTTCACCACCAGGGTGACCTTGCCGTCGGCAGCGGCGAGCGCGTTCGGCTTTCCGTCGAGGGCTGCGATGGATGTTGCGTAGATGCTCATGGTGAATGGAACACCGTTCGGCGGGTGATTGTTCCCGGTCAGCCGTTGCGGTGGGCGACGGCCAGTTCGGCCACTTCGCGCATGATGCGGGCGATGTCGAAGTCCTTCGGCGTGTAGATCGCCGCCACGCCCTGGGAGGCAAGGCGGGGCCGGTCCTCCTCGGGGATGATCCCGCCCACGATGACCGGGGCGTCCACGCCCTCGGCGCGAAGCTTGGCCACGACCTCCGGCACGAGTTCCATGTGGGAGCCCGACAGGATGGAGAGACCGACGACATCGGGGTCCTCGTCGCGTGCACTGGCCACGATCTGCTCGGGGGTCAGGCGGATGCCGCTGTAGACGACCTCCATCCCGGCGTCCCGGGCGGCAACGGCGATCTGCTCCGCGCCGTTGCTGTGGCCGTCGAGGCCGGGCTTTGCCACCAGGAAGCGCGGCGGACCGCCGGCGATGGACTTCACGAAATCGGCCACGCCGGACAACTCGTTGGTGCGACGGCCGACGGCGGCGTTGACACCGGTCGGCGCACGGAACTCGCCGAAGATCTCGCGCAGGGCCCCGGCCCATTCGCCCGTGGTGCCGCCGGCCTGTGCCAATGCGATGGATGGTCCCATGATGTTGGTGCCGTCGACAGCGGCACGCCGCACTTCCTCGAGCGCGCGCGCGACGGCCTCGTTGTCCCGCGACGAGCGCCACGCCGCGACGTCGGCAATTGTCTGCTTCTCCACCGCGGGGTCGACGATGAGGATGTTCCCGTCGCCGGCGAGCGGGGACGGCTCGGCCTCCGTGAAGGAGTTGACGCCGACGACTGTCTGGTCGCCCGACTCGATGCGGCGCGTGCGTTCCGCCATCGACCGCACGAGTCGTCCCTTCAGTTCGTCCACGGCATTGAATGCGCCGCCCATGGCGAGGACGTCCTGCAGTTCGGCCCAGGCGGCGTCACGCAACTCGGCGGTCTTCGCCTCGATCACCGTGGAGCCATCGAAGATGTCGCCGTACTCCAGCAGGTCGGTCTCGAACGCGAGCACCTGCTGCATGCGCAGGGACCACTGCTGGTCCCACGGCCGCGGCAGCCCGAGTGCCTCGTTCCACGCGGGCAACTGCACGCTGCGCGCGCGGGCGCGCTTCGACAATGTGACCGCGAGCATCTCGAGGACGATGCGCTGCACGTTGTTCTCTGGCTGTGCCTCGGTGAGGCCGAGCGAGTTGACCTGCACGCCGTACCGGAAGCGGCGCGCCTTCGGGTCCTTCACCCCGTACCGCTCGATGGCGATGCGCTCCCAGAGGTCCGTGAACGCGCGCAACTTGCAGACTTCCTCGATGAAGCGGATTCCCGCGTTCACGAAGAACGAGATCGATCCGAACACCTGGTCGAACTGGTCGGCACTCACCTGGCCGCTGTCGCGCACCGCGTCGAGGATGTCGATGGCGGTGGCAAGAGAGAACGCGATCTCCTGCACGGGCGTGGCACCGGCTTCCTGCAGGTGGTACGAGCACACGTTCATGGGGTTCCACTTCGGTGCGTTCTGCGCACACCATGCGACCATGTCGACGATCAGTCGCTTCGAGGGCGCCGGCGGGAAGATGTAGGTGCCGCGCGACAGGTACTCCTTCACGATGTCGTTCTGGGTGGTGCCGCGGAGCTCCCTCGAGTCGACGCCTTGCTCGCGCGCGTTCGCGACGTAGAGAGCGAGCATCCACGCCGCCGTGGCGTTGATGGTCATCGAGGTGTTCATCTTCCCAGGCGGGATCGAGTCGAGCAGGGTGCGCATGTGGCCGAGGTGGGAGACGGGAACCCCGACCTTCCCGACCTCACCGTGGGCGAGGATGTGATCCGGGTCGTACCCCGTCTGCGTGGGCAGGTCGAACGCGATGCTGAGACCGGTCTGGCCCTTCGCGAGGTTCGTGCGGTAGAGCTCGTTCGAGGCCTTCGCGGACGAGTGACCCGAATAGGTGCGCATCATCCACGGCTCTTCGCGTCGGGGGGTGGTCTGTTCGCTCACGGGTCAAGTATGGCAACGAGACCCTCGGTTATCCACAGCCAATGGGTGATTCAGGCGAGGGCGGACTCCAGCAGCCCCAGATAGTCGGCACGCGGGACCTCGATGCAGCCGAGTGTGGCCAGATGCTCCGTGCACCACTGAGTGTCGAGAAGGACGACTCCATCGGCGTTGAGCATGTCCACGAGGTTCATCAACGCCACCTTCGAGGCGTCAGTCTCCAGGTGGAACATCGATTCCCCGGCGAAGAAGCGGCCGATCCGCACGCCGTAGAGACCTCCCACCAGCTGGTTGTCCTCGTTCCACACCTCGATGCTGCTCGCGTGGCCCATGGCGTGCAGCATCGAGTACGAGTCGATGAAGTCGTCGTCGATCCAGTTGCCGTCGGTGCGCACCATTGAGCAGTACCGCATCACGTCGACGAAGGCCATGTCAGAGGTGACGTTGAAGTTCCGCGCGCTCCGGCGCATCGACTTCGTGACGCGCAGTCCGTCGAGAGGGATGACGCCGCGACGCAACGGGGAGAACCACCCGAGCGTCTCGTGCCGCGGGTCGATGTGCATCGGGAACATCCCGTGCGTGTACGCGTACAGCAATGTGTCCGGGGCGAGGTCCGCGCCGACGGCGACGACGTCGTCGTCTGATGGCCACTGGTCCGGTGTGGGGAATCCCCACGCGCAACTGTCGTGTCGGGGCATCAGTCCGGCCTCTGCCCGCGGTGACGATCAGTACTTGTAGAAGCCCTCGCCGCTCTTGCGCCCGAGCTTGCCGGCCGCGACGAGACGACGGAGCGTCGGCACGGCTGCGTAGTTCGGGTCGGCGAACTCGGCGTGGAGTGCCTCGAGGATGGAGAGGGATGTGTCGAGACCGACGAGGTCGAGCAGGGCGAACGGACCCATGGGGAAGTTGCAGCCACCCTTCATCGCAGAGTCGATGTCCTCCATCGATGCAGTGCCCGTCTCCCAGATGCGGATCGCGTTGTTGAGGTAGGGGAAGAGCAGTGCGTTCACGATGAAGCCCGCACGGTCCTTGACCTGCACGCCGTTCTTGCCGCACTTGGCGACGAACTCGTTCGCCTCTGCGATGGTCTCGTCACTCGCGGTGATGGGGTTCACCACCTCCACGAGCGGCATCGCGGTTGCGGGGTTGAAGAAGTGGATGCCGCAGACGCGGTCGGGACGACCAGTTGCCATGGCCATCTCCACGACCGGGAGCGTGCTGGTGTTCGTGGCCAGGATCGCGCCCGGCTTCACGGCCCTGTCGAGCTCCGCGAAGAGCGACTTCTTGACATCGAGATCCTCGACGACCGATTCGATGACGAGGTCGCAATCGGCGAGGTCCGCGATCTTCTCGGTGGCCGACAGTCGACCGAGGATGGCCGCCTTGTCGTCCGCGGTGATCTTCTCGCGCTGGACCTGCTTGTCGAGGCCCTTCTCGATGGAGGTGATCATCGCGTCGGCGGTTGCCTTGCTGCGCGAACGAACGACCACGTCGTAGCCGGCCTTCGCCGCCACTTCCGCAAGACCCGAGCCCATGATGCCCGAGCCACAAATTCCGACCTTCTTGATTGATGCCATGACACGAGGGTAATGGTCAACCCCCGCCACGCACCTATTCGGCTACTTCTCCGTGATGGAGACGGTGGTGATTTCCACCGTGCGGCTGGGGGCCCCGCCGAGGCTGCCCGACCCGGAGTTCAGGCCGATGATCTTCTTGACGACGTCGAGACCCTTCGTGATCTTGCCGAAGGTGACGTACGTGCCCTGGCTGTTCAGCAGGGCCGCGTTCTCGCCCGTCACGAAGAAGAACTGGCCGCCGGCCGAGTTGGGAGCGCCGGTGCGGGCCATGACGAGGTCTCCTTCCTCGTACTTGAATCCCGTTCCCTCATCCTTGATGGAGTAGCCCGGGTCATCGGAGTTGGATGCACCGCCGCCCTGGATGATGTCGATGGACGGGTCCGTCCGGAAGATGTACGAACCGTCGTAGTACTTGTAGCGGGACAGCACGACGAAGTTGTTGACGGTGTTCGGCGTCTTCTCCGTGTCGAGAGCAACCTCGACCAGACCTTCGCTCGTGTCGAACGTGGCCGTGTACGACTTGGCTGCGTCGATGCACATCGACGGTGCCTTCTCGAACGACGTGACGCGTTTCTCGGAACCATCGGTCTTCGGGCACGGGGTGTCGCCGGTGATTGCCTCGCCCGGGAGTGTCGTCAACGTGGTGGGGTCCTCGGACGAACTCGAGGCACTGGACGAACTTGACGAAGCAACAGTGGTGTCGGTGGAACCCGAGGAGTTGCCGGAGTCGAGCTTCGACACGGCGAACAGGGCCACCACGATCACGGCGACGAGACCGCCCCACTTGACGGTGCGGTTCTTGACGGCATCGCGGCGCTGCTGACGTGCGCGCGCCTCCCTCGCCGCTGCTCGGTTCTGCTTCTGACGGTTGCGCTTGTCTGTACCCACGAAGAGTGAAGGCTACTTGCGCCGGTGCGGCCGAAAAAGTCAGTGGGACGGGCTCTTCCGTGGCGTTAGCCTCAAACGCCTGTGGGACTTGTAGTTCAGAAGTACGGCGGCACCTCGGTGGCCGACCCCGACCGAATCAAGGCAGTTGCCGACCACGTCGCCTTCACCCGCAACCACGGAAACGACGTCGTCGTCGTGGTGTCAGCAATGGGCAAGTCCACCGACAACCTGATCTCTCTCGCCAATGCCGTCTCCAGCATTCAGCCTGGGCGTGAGATGGACATGCTCCTCACGGCGGGCGAGCGCATCTCCATGTCGCTCCTCAGCATCGCCCTTGCCGGCATCGGCATCGAGGCGGTCAGCTTCACCGGCTCGCAGGTGGGGATCATCACCGACACCATCCACACCAAGGCCAAGATCCTCGAGGTGAAGGGTGACCGCGTGCGCGACGCCCTCTCGCAGGGCAAGGTCGTGGTGGTCGCCGGTTTCCAGGGCGTCTCGACCGACAGCGAGGTGACCACCCTCGGCCGCGGCGGCAGTGACACCACGGCCGTCGCGCTCGCGGCGGCGCTGAACGCGGACGTGTGCGAGATCTACACCGACGTCACCGGTGTCTTCACGGCCGACCCGCGCATCGTGCCGCAGGCACGGAAGCTGCAGCGCCTGCAGTTCGACGAGATGCTCGAGATGGCGGGCGTGGGCAGCAAGGTGCTCGCTCTGCGCTCCGTCGAGTTCGCCCGCAACCACAACGTCCCGATCCACGTGCGTTCCAGCTACACCTGGGAACCCGGCACATGGGTCACCACCGACGCCTCCGAAGGAGCAGCCATGGAAGATCCGATCATTTCCGGTGTCGTTCAGGACGCCAGCGAATCGAAGGTCACCGTCATCGCGGTGCCCGACCGCCCGGGCATCTCCGCGGCGCTCTTCGAGAACCTGGCCAACGCCAACATCAACGTCGACATGATCGTGCAGAACACCTCGAAGGAGGGTCTGACCGACATCTCGTTCACCGTGCCGAAGGCGGACATGAAGAGTGCGGAGGAAATCGTCGCGCGGGTCGCGCGCGAGATCGGTGCACAGGCAGTCACCCACGATGCCGACATCGCGAAGATCTCCCTCGTCGGCGCCGGCATGAAGACCAGCCCCGGCATCGCGGCGAAGATGTTCCGCGTCCTCGCCGAGAACAACGTGAACATCCAGATGATCTCGACCAGCACCATCCGGGTCTCGGTGGTCGTGGCTGCCGGTGATATGGAGACGGCTGTGCGGTCGTTGCACACGGCTTTCGGCCTGGACTCGGGCACGGCCTATTCGGCGCCATTGCCCGAGCGCAAGTAGTCCGCCTGTCAGAATTGGCGGATGGCACGTCGACGCAGGCAACTCACGCCGTGGCGCGCGGCGGGTACCCGGGCCGAGGCACGCGAGAACGCCGATGACGTCGTGCGCGAGACCGGTTGGGTGTTCAACAACCTGACGGGCGACGAACTGAACCTCGCCAACTTCGTGCAGACGGGCGATGCCGAGGTGGACGTCTACGTCGATCGTTTCGGGTGGAACGACACCGCGGCCTCGATGTCGATACTCGAGATCGGTTCCGGCATCGGCCGGATGACGGCGGGACTCACGAGAAGGTTCGCGTCGGTGGTTGCCACCGACGTCGACGCCGCGTTCCTCGAGCGATGCCGGGAGACGGTGGCGCGGTTCGGCCGCACCACGAATTTCTCCACGGTGCACATCGCCGACGGGAACTCGATCGGCGTGCCCGACCAGAGTGTGGACGTGGTGTTCTCCTACATCGTGCTGCAGCACTGCAAGACCAGTGATGCCGTCCGGCTCACCCGGGAGTCGCTCCGTGCGGTGAAGCCCGGCGGGTGGATCGCGCTCAACTACCGCACCTGGGTTCCCGAGGACGCAGCCCTCGTTCCCGCCGGGATCCTCATCAGGTCCTTGTGGCACGTTCCGGTCATCGGGCCCCGCCTGTCCAAGTGGCGCTGGTCGACCCGCCTCGGTTGGCAGGCCAATCGCCTCGACCCGAAGCGGGTGTTCGCCGCGATCGAGGCCTCGAAGGTCGACCTCCAGGAGGTCGTCGTTCTCCACCACCCGGGCAGGCCGCAGAAGCCGGTGATCTACCGCGACGGAACGGTGCCGCAGCGCGACCTCGATGTCGCCAATAAAAGTCACTGGTGGCTGCTCGCGAAGCGTGGTTAGCCTTTCGCACCATGCGCATTGCGGTGGTCGGAGCAACAGGTCAAGTCGGAAGTGTCATGCGGACTCTTCTCCTCGAGCGGAAGTTCCCGTTCACCGACATCAGGTTCTTCGCATCGGCACGGTCCGCCGGAAAGACGATCGCCTTCGGTGACCGTCAGGTGGTCGTCGAGGACGCAACTGTTGCCGACCTGAGCGGGATCGACATCGCGCTGTTCTCCGCCGGTGCAACGTCGTCGCGCGAACTCGCACCGAAGTTCGCGGCCGCAGGTGCAATTGTCATCGACAACTCGAGCGCATTCCGGATGGACCCCGAGGTTCCTCTCATCGTGAGCGAGGTCAACGGGCAACTGGCCAAGAACCCGCCGAAGGGCATCATCGCCAACCCGAACTGCACCACGATGGCTGCCATGCCCATCCTGAAGCCCCTGCACGACGAGGCGGGTCTCGTGAAGATGATCGCCTCCACGTACCAGGCAGTCAGCGGCGGCGGCCTTGCCGGGGTTGACGAACTCGATTCGCAGGCACAACAGATGACGTCAGGCGCGGCGGCTCTGACATTCGACGGTCATGCCGTCACATGGCCCGAGCCGAAGAAGTTCGCACGCCCGATCGCATTCAACGTGCTGCCGTTCGCCGGTTCGCTCGTGGACGACGGCCAGGGCGAGACCGACGAGGAGAAGAAGCTGCGCAACGAGAGCCGCAAGATCCTCGACATCCCGGACCTCCTCGTGTCGGGCACGTGCGTGCGCGTGCCGGTGTTCACCGGTCACTCGATCGCACTGAACGT
>JBEGQK010000066.1:0-19526 GCA_041180985.1 Actinomycetota bacterium | reverse complement strand
GCACGATCAGCGGGCGCCACCTTCTTGATCTTCTCCACGGCCTCCGCGTCGGGTGCGATGAAGAAGAGGGCCTGCACCGACTTGCGCACGGTCTTCGGGTCGCGACCCTCCTTCTCGCACGCGGCGAGCAGTCGCTCCATGACCGGCTTCGTGGTCTCGGGTGTGCCCCAGGTGTTCCACTCCTGTGCGAAGCGCGCGGTGAGGCGCAGCATGCGCGGGCCGCCGGTGCCGACGAGGATCGGGAGCGGCTTCTGAACGGGCTTCGGCTCGCACGGCGCGTTCGTGATGGTGAAGTGCTCACCCTTGAACGTGGTGCGCTCCTGCGACAGCATCGATGCGACGATCTCGATTGCCTCGGCGAACCGGTCGACGCGCGGCTTGTTCTCGAACAACTCGATGCCGAAGGCGTTGTGCTCGTTGACCTGCCACCCGGCACCCATGCCGATGACGAAACGGCCGTTCGACATGTTGTCGATGGTGGCTGCACGGTTCGCGATCAACGCGGGGTGGTTCATGGTCGTCGGCGTGACGAGCGAGCCGAGCCGCATGCGCGACGTGACGGCGGCGAGGCCGGCCAGGACGCTGAAGCACTCGTTGAAGTTGCCGGGCAACGGCTCACCGTCGGGCGAGTTCGGCATGTAGTGGTCGGCGTACCAGAAGCCGTCCCACCCTTCCGCCTCGGCGAACATTGCGAAGTCGCGCACCTCGGTCCACGGGTGGGCACTGTTCGCCCAGACGGAGAACTGCACGGTCAGCTCGGTCCGTCGAACATGCCGCGGTAGGTCTGCGGCTTCGGCGGGGTCTTCTCGCCCTCGTAGCGGTTGATCTCCGCGCGGGCGACGACACCCCAGTGCACCTCATCCGGACCGTCGGCCAGGCGCAGCGTGCGCTGGCTCGCGTACATGCGCGCGAGCGGCGACCACTGCGAGACACCGGTGGCGCCGTGCATCTGGATGGCCTCGTCGATGATCTGGCAGGTGCGGATCGGCACCATCGCCTTGATCGCGCTGACCCACACGCGTGCCTCGGCGTTGCCCATGGTGTCCATGGCCTTCGCAGCGCGCAGCACCATCAGTCGGCATGCCTCGATCTCGATGCGTGCCTTCGCGATGACCTCGGGGTTCTTGCCGAGACGCGCGATCGGGCGGCCGAACGCCTCGCGGGTGAGACCGCGGCGGATCATCAGCTCGAGCGCGCGCTCTGCCGCGCCGATGGAGCGCATGCAGTGGTGGATGCGTCCCGGTCCGAGACGGACCTGGGAGATCTCGAAGCCGCGTCCCTCACCGAGGAGGATGTTCTCCTTCGGCACGCGCACATTGTTGAAGCGGATGTGCATGTGGCCGTGCGGCGCGTCGTCCTCGCCGAAGACCTCCATCGGTCCGACGATCTGCACGCCGGGCGTGTTCTTCGGAACGAGGATCTGGCTGTGCTTGCGGCTGGGCGGGCCGTCGGGGCTGGTGAGGAGCATCACGATGAAGATCTCGCAGCGCGGGTCGCCTGCGCCGGACGCGTAGTACTTGTCACCGTTGATCACCCACTCCTCGCCGTCGAGTTCGGCGCGGCACTGCAGGTTCTTCGCGTCCGACGACGCAACATCGGGCTCGGTCATCACGTATGCGGAACGGATCTCGCCGTTCAGCAACGGCTTCAGCCAGCGCTCCTTCTGTGCCGGCGTGCCGACGCGCTCGAGCACCTCCATGTTCCCGGTGTCGGGCGCCGAACAGTTGAGACACTCGGATGCCAGCGGCACCTTGCCGAGTTCCACCGCGATGTACGCGTAGTCGAGGTTCGAGAGGCCCTCACCGGTCTCTGCGTTCGGGAGGAAGAAGTTCCACAGACCCGCGGCCTTGGCCTTCGCCTTGGTGGCCTCCAGCAGCTCGAGCTGGCCGGGTGCGTAGTCCCATCGGTCGGGGCGGTTCTCGCCGAGCGCGTAGAACTTCTCCTGCATCGGCTCCACTTCCTCGCGGATGAACTTCACGACCGCGTCGAACAGCGGCTTGGCCTTCTCCGACATGGCGAAGTTGAGATCGTCGCCCGCTTCCTGACCGGTGTGCATACCTGGCTTCGGCATGGTGCCCCCTTTGCAATCCATCAATCGATGGAACCTTCTTTCCGCACCTTACTTGTGGGCAACACGGGGCCACCAAGGCGGAGACGGTCAGGCGAGTCGAACGGTCGCCGAGGTCGCGGCAGGGTCACCCGCGAACAGTGCGGCCTCCAGGCGGTACTCCCCGGGCACGAGCACCATCCTGTGCGCGACGGTGTCCCTCGTCTCGAGAGCCGCACGGTTCACAATGACGCGTGCCGTGGCCGAGGCGCCCGCCTCGACGTGCACCTTCGTGAAACCGACCAACCTGCGACGGGGCTCGTGGTCACGTGCCCGGACGGGGGATCCGTACACCTGGACGACGCATTCCCCGGGGACAGACCCCGTGTTCTTCACCTCGACGTCGACGTGGGAGTCGCCGGCTGCCACCGTCGGGTCACCCAGCCCGAACGTCGTGTAGCCCAGTCCGAACCCGAACGGATAGGCGGCGGCATTCCCGTCGCGGTCGAGTTTCCACTGACCGTGCCACATGTCGTAGGTGATCGCGGCGGCATCCTTGTCGAAGAACGGAAGGTGCGACTCGTCGGTCGGTATCGCGAACGGCAGGTGCCCTGATGGGTTGACGTCGCCGGCGAGGACGTCCGCGAGCGCATCACCACCTTCCATCCCGCTGTACCAGGCGAACAGGACGGCGGGGACCTCGTGGCGCCACTCTTCCATCACAACCGCGCTTCCGCACACGACCACGACGATCGTTCTCGCCTGCCGCGCGGCCACTTCCCGGATGAGTTCGACATCGGCATCTGGCAGGCGCAGTGACACACGGTCACCGCCGCGCGCGAACGACACGTCACCCTTGTCGTTCGGGCGGGCGCGCCTGGGATTGCTGCGGTCCGACATGTTGTGTTCGGCATCAACGGGCCAATGGTTCTCGCGGACGTACTCCTTGTAGACCTCCACGAGTTGCGGGTCGTCGCCGGAGGGGAACAACGATCGCAGGTGGGCGTTCTCGCTCCCGTCACCGATGAACTCGCCCTCATCCTCCTTGGTGTACCCGACGACAACGACAGCCACATCCGCCGCCGCCGCGATCTCCGCGGCCTTCGCGACGTCGCTCCCGTCGTGGTGGACCACGTTGTCACTGCCGAACCGCCGCGAGATGCCGGCAAACGGGGTGACGGCATACGGTGACATGACATCGCTCGAACCACCGTCCCCCAGGTTGCGCATGTCGGCCAACCGCCCGAGCACGGCGACTCTCCCCGTGTTCGGCCCGAGCGGTAGGACCTCGCTGCTCCCGACGGTGTCGTTCTTCAGCAGCACCATTGATTTGCCGGCAGCCTCCCGCGCGAGAGACAGGTGCTCCGGTGCGAGCATCACCGACACCGGGTTCCGCGGGAGTGAACCGACACCGAATCGCAGCATCGTGGACACGGTGTTGATGACGGCCCGTTCTACCTCCTCGATGGCGAGCTCACCGTTCCCGACCGCGTCCGTCACGGGCGCGTGACGGATCATCCGGTACGGCATCTCCACGTCGAGGCCCGCACGCACGCTCTTCACGCCGTCCCGAAGACCGAAGATCCAGTCACTGATGACCATCCCGTCGAAACCCCACTCGCCGCGGAGGATGTCGGAGAGGAGTTCCGTGCTCTCGCCCGCCCATTGCCCGTTGACGGAGTTGTACGCGCTCATCACTGCGGCGACTCCCTCGCTCACGATCCGGCGGAAATGCGGCAGGTACGCCTCATGGAGTGCCTTCTCGTCGCAGGTCACGTCCACGGTGAACCGGGCATTCTCCATGGAGTTCAACGCGAAGTGCTTCACAGTCGCCATCACGTGGCGTTGCACACCACGTGTGAGTGCGGCCCCCAGTTCTCCCACGTGGTGAGGGTCCTCTCCATACGTCTCCTGGGCGCGACCCCACGCGGGATGTCGGAGCAGGTTCACGCACACTCCGCCGTAGAGGTCCGCACCGACGACGCGCAGTTCGCGTCCGATCGCGTCGCCGATGCGCTCCTCGAGATCGGTATCGAAGCTGGCTCCACGAGCCATGCTCACCGGGAACGCGGTCCCTGCACCGACAACGACACCCCGCGGACCGTCACTGAAGTGGAAACCCGGGATGCCGAGGCGGGGCACGTAGCAGGCACGGAACGGTCGATGGTGGTAACCGCCGCTTCCGATGTCGCGCAACCCCTCCCACGTGGGCACTCCCCCGTCGAGGCAGTGGATCTTTTCCTCCGTGCTCATCTGCTCGACGAGCGCTCGTGCCTCGACCCGGGCGGAGGCACCGCCCCTCACACGAGCAAGTGCGGTCTCGTACGCGGTTGACATGGACCAAGACCGTACTAAGAGAGGAGCCGCCACCCTGCGGGTGGCGGCTCCGTGGGGAAGACCCGGGGGTCACCCCGTGCTTACTTGTGGAAGAGACCGTCGGTGATCATCGGCCCGATGACGCGGGCGCCCTTCTCGGCACCGGCGAGTGCGGCGAACATCACGAGTGCGGCACCGGCCATCGAGACGTTCTTGAAGAAGCTGATGGTCTCGGTCTGCTTCGCGGCGGCGTCCGCCTTCCAGAAGTCGTGCATCATGACGGCCATCCCCAGGAGGACGACGGCGAGCACGAGCGCACCAAGGTCGGCGTAGACACCGAGGATGACGGACAGACCGCCGGCCAGCAGCATGAGTCCCGACAGGAGGTTCGCCAGCTTCGGCTGGGGCACACCCTTGAACTGGGCGTAGCCGGCCATGGCCTCGGCCTTGGTGAAGTGGTTCAGGCCGCCGGTGACGCACATGAGCGCGAAGAGCACACGACCGATGATGAGGACGATGTCCATTGGATTCTCCGTTTCCCGGGCCGGTGCCCGAATCTGGTCCGCGTCGAACCCTGTCCGGCGCGGTGAGGGCAGAGTTTCGCCCTCGCCCGTCTCCAACTGGTGGATACGGTGCACTTTTTGTTGCGTACGCAAATATATACCCAAGGGGACGACTTTTGGGGGATGCCACTAATTTCGGGGATTCCGTACAAGGGAGGCCCCACATGTCCACGGACCGCAAGCCGGCAACACCACACACCCAGGCCCGCAACGCCGCGGCCACCGTTCCCCAGGACGCCACGGACTTCGACCGCGTGACGCGGGGCTTCATCGCCGACATCTCCGACCGCAGGGTCACCGACGAGGCCGGGCGCGTGGTGATGGACGCGCACAGGTACGACTTCCTCGACCGATCGAACCCCGCCCCGGACAGCGTCCACCCCAGCCTGTGGCGGCACGCCCAGTTGAACCACCACCGCGGCCTCTACGAGGTCATCCCCGGCGTGTGGCAGGTGCGCGGGTACGACATCTCGAACATCACGTTCATCCGCGGCACGAAGGGTTGGCTGGTGATCGACCCGTTGACGACCGCCGCGACGGCACGCGCCGGGTACGAGCTCATCAGCGAGCACATCGAGCGCCTCCCCGTCACTGCGGTCATCTACACCCACTCGCACACCGACCACTTCGGCGGCGTGCTCGGCGTGACATCGCAGGAGGCCGTCGACCGCGGCGAATGTGTCGTCATCGCGCCGGAGCACTTCCTGCACGAAGTGGTCGGCGAGAACGTGATCGCCGGGTTTGCGATGGGACGCCGTGCGCTGTACCAGTTCGGCCCCCTGCTGCCCGCGGGACCGCAGGGTCACGTGGACTGCGGTCTCGGGAACTCGATCCCTCTCGGCGGTCCGGGACTCATCCCGCCGACCGTGGACATCACACGCACGGGCGAGGAGATGACCGTTGATGGCATCCGCATCATCTTCCAGATGACGCCGGAGACCGAGGCACCAGCGGAGATGAACTTCTACTTCCCCGACCTGAAGGCGCTCTGCATGGCGGAGAACTGCAGCCACACGATGCACAACCTGGTGCCGATCCGCGGCGCGCTCGTGCGCAACTCACTGAGCTGGTCGAAGTACATCAACCAGGCGAAGAACATGTTCGGCGGCGAGGCGGAGGTGCTGTTCACCTCGCACAACTGGCCGCGGTGGGGCAACGAGGACCTGAACGGGTTCCTGCGCAACCAGCGAGACATGTACAAGTGGATGCACGACCAGACAATGCGCCTGGCGAACCAGGGCTACACGCCGACGGAGATCTCCGCGGCACTCAGCCTGCCTGATGAGTTCCTGGCGAACGACCACACTCGCGGCTACTACGGCGACCTCATCCACAACTCGAAGGCCGTGTACCAGCGGTACCTCAGTTACTACGACGGCAACCCCACGAACCTGCACCGCTACACACCAACCGAGGCCGGCCAACGGTACGTGGCCGACATGGGCGGGGCCGAACGGGTGGTGCAGACCGCACGCAGCTACTTCGACCGGGGTGACTACCGCTGGGTGTGCGAGATGCTGCAGCACGTGGTGTTCAGCGACCCGACGAACACCGCGGCGCGCGAGCTGCAGGCCGATGCGTTCGAGCAGCTCGGCTACCAGTCCGAGTCCTCGACGTTCCGCAACGCGTACCTGATGGGCGCGCAGGAGCTGCGACAGGGTCCGCCGCAGCTGCCCTTCGGCCAGCGCCGCGGGATGCTCATCGCGATGACGGTGGAGCAGATCTTCGACACCATCTCGGTGCGCCTGAAGGCGGAGGAGGTCGGGGGCGTGTCGCTCGCCACCAACTGGACGTTCCCGGACGTCAACGAGAAGTGGACGCTCGGCATCTCCAACCGCACGCTGTACCACTCCCCCGGCCTGCACGACGCCGGTGCCGCGGTGAGCATCACGGTGAACCGCTCGACGCTCGTCGACGTGATCACGCAGGAGACCACCTTCATGAAGGAGATCGAGTCCGGCAACATCACGCTCGACGGCGATGCAACGGCGTTGCTCACAATCTTCGGCAACCTGGACGTCTTCGTCCAGGGCTTTGCCATCGTGGAGCCGTAGGCACCATGTCCGTGGCAGCGGCCGTCGAGGAACTGAGGCACCGCCTCGGCGACAAGGTCACGACCAACGACACGGTGCGCGAGCACCACTCGAAGGACGAGAGCTTCCACCTGCCGGTGATGCCCGACGCGGTCGTGTGGGCCGAGTGCACGGAGGACGTGGTCGCGGTGGTCACCGCATGCAACGAGCACAGGGTTCCGCTGGTCCCGTTCGGTGTCGGCACCTCACTCGAGGCGAACAGCACCCCCATCCACGGGGGCATCTCGCTCGACATGTCCCGCATGGACAAGGTGCTGCGCATCAGCGGCGACGACCTCGACGTCACCGTGCAGCCGGGAGTGCGCCGCAAGCAACTGAACGAGGTTCTCTCATCCCACGGACTGTTCTTCCCTGTCGACCCCGGCGCGGACGCGACGCTCGGTGGCATGGCGTCAACGGGTGCATCCGGCACCACCACCGTGAAGTACGGCGCCATGAAGCAACTGGTGCTGTCGCTGCAGGTGGTCACGCCGAACGGCGAGGTCATCACAACGTCGGGCCGCGCGCGAAAGACCTCGGCGGGTTACGACCTGACGCACCTCTTCGTCGGTGCGGAGGGGACGCTCGGGGTGATCACCGAACTGACCCTGCGCGTGTTCGGCATCCCGGAGGTGACGGCGGCGGCGACGGTGCAGTTCCCGTCGGTGCGCGATGCAGTCGATTCGGTGATCGAGGTCATCCAGTACGGCATCGACGTCGCGCGCATCGAGCTGCTGGATGCCGACGCCGTCATGGCCGTCAACAAGTACTCGGGCACGTCTCTGCCGGAGCAGACACTCCTGCTGCTCGAGTTCCACGGCACCGACCGGTCCACCGCCCATTCGATCGACGCGGTGCGCGAGGTGTTCGACAGGCGTGGCGGAACGGGGTTCCGCCAGACCACCGACGAGGCGGAGCGCAGGAGACTGTGGCAGGCACGCCACGACACGTCGATCGCGTGCCGCGTCCTCGTGCCGAACGCGAAGTCGTTCGCCACCGACGTGTGCGTCCCGATCTCGCGTCTCACCGACTGCATCGAGGAGACACAGCGCGACCTCGCCGACTCCGGCATCTTCGGGCCGATCATCGGCCACGTCGGTGACGGCAACTTCCACGTGGTCATGAGTGTCGACCCGAACGACCATGTCAGCGTGGAACGCTGCGAGGCCCTGCACGCCCGCCTCGTCGACCGTGCGCTGGCGATGGGCGGAACATGCACCGGGGAGCACGGCATCGGGACCGGCAAGCGGGCCTACCTGCGCCGCGAACTGGGCGACAACGCGGTGGACCTGATGGCAACCGTGAAGCGGGCGCTCGACCCGAACGACATCATGAATCCGGGGAAAGTGGTCTGACGCCGGTCACCTGCGGACCTGGCCGCCGTCCCTGACGACGATCCGGTCACCGAGGTACTCCTCCAGCATCTCCACGCGCGACTGCGCCGTGAACACGTTGAGTTCGGTGAGCTCGTCCGACGCGCACGACTGCCGCACCGTGAGAGTGAGCGTGCCGTCCTTCGATGACGACGACACCTCGCGGACGCACTGGTCGTGCGACCGGTCGAGCCCGGAGGCGATGCGCAGGATGCCGGCGATCAACTCGACATCGTGCTGGCGGTCCTTGGACAGCTTGCCGAATTCCTCGTGCGACGGCTTCGGCATCCCCTTGCGGTGGTAGCGGGCCGCCAGCGCGATCACGTTGATCTCGTCATCGGTGAAACCCATCAGGTCCGCGTTGCGGATGATGTAGTACGAGTGCAGGTGGTACTTCGAGTACGCCACCGCATTTCCGGCACGTGCGAGCAGCCCCGCGGCACGGAGCAGCCTCTCGAGCGAGAGATCCACCTCATAGTGGCGGCCGACCGCCCTCAGGATGCGCGACCCGAGCTCGGCGACGTGCGTGCCGTGCGCGATGTCAACCGAGCACCGCTCGGCGAGCCTCATCGCGCTTGCCTGCCCGGCATCGACGGTGTCGGCGGCCATGATGCCGAGTCGCTGGGCCGTGTCGACGAGGACACCCTCGCGCAGCGCGTACTCGCTGTACTCGAAAGACGTCGCACGGAGCATCCGCGAGATCTCCTGGAGAATCACCGCGCCGGCAGCGATGATGTCGGCCCTCTTCGGGTCGAGACCGTCGAGGTCGACCCGCTCGGCCGGCGTGCGGTGGTCGAGGACGGTCTTCACCACCGAGTTCAGTTCTCCGGCCTCGAACCCGTAGCCGTTGAACGTCTGGGGGATGTCCGACCCGCGGGCGGCGGCGACCATGCGTGCGATCGTCTCGTTCGTGCCCGACGACAGGACGATTCGGTCCCAGCCGAGCCGCGCGATGTCGTGGGCCATCGGCGCGAGCGCCGACTGCACCTTCGATCGAAGCTTCTTCACGCCGCCATCGGTGACGACGCCGCCGGGGAGGAACGCATCGGTCATGCGCACCGCACCCACCTTCACGCTCTGTGCGAAGCGGAGGTTCCCGCGCACGGACAGACAGAACTCGGTCGAGCCACCGCCGATGTCGACCGTGAGGACGGAGTCCTTCGTGAGATTCAGCGATCTCGACACACCGAGATGGATGAGGCGCGCCTCCTCGCTGCCGCTGATGACCTCCACGTTGATGCCGACCGTCTGGCGCACCGCGTCGATGAAGTCCGCACGGTTCTCCGCCTCGCGGACCGCGCTCGTGGCGACCGCGCGGATGGTTGCCGAGTGGGCATCGGCGATGCGCTTCATGTGGCGCATCGCGTTCACGCCGCGCTCGATGGCAGCGAAAGTGAGGTGGTCCATCCCCTTTGCGCCCTCACCGAGCCTGACCACCTCCTTCTCGGATGCGAGAACCGTGAAACCGGACTGTCCCACCCTCGCGATGACCATGTGGACACTGTTCGTCCCCACGTCGATGGCGGCAATCGTGGTGGTCACCGCGGGAACGCCCGCCCCCGACGTGAATCCACGGCAAACTGAGCGTGAACATCGGAACGGAACGCCGCGCCCCGTGGCTCCCCGATGGCGAAGGTTTGTACCGTTGCACCAATGAGTTCGGGGTTCATCAACAGAGAACTTAGTTGGCTGGACTTCAACGCACGCGTTCTCTCCCTCGCAGAGGAATCATCGATCCCGCTCCTCGAGCGACTGAAGTTCATCGCCATCTTCGGGTCGAACCTCGACGAGTTCTTCCAGGTCCGAGTCGGCGCACTCCACGACCGACAGGAGGCCGGCGTCACCGGCCGGTCGTTCGACGGGCTGACGGCGACGGAGCAACTCGACCGCATCAGGTTGCGGGCGGAGGAACTGTGCCTCAAGCGCGACGAGATTCTCGAGTCCGTGCTCGTGCAATTGTCCGCGGAGGGCGTGGCGCTCCTCGACGCGTCGGAGGTGGACCCGACGGGCGGGCAGTTCCTCGACGAGTACTTCAATGCGCGGATCCTCCCCGTCCTCACCCCGCTCGCGGTGGACCCCGCCCACCCCTTTCCCTACATCTCGAACCTCGCGCTCAGCATGGGCGTCATCGTGACGGACCCCGACACGAACGAGCAGCGCTTCGCCCGCGTGAAGGTCCCCACCACGATCCCGAGGTTCGTGCACCTCGGCGACCACCGGTACGTCGCCATGGAGGACGTCATCGCCCCGCGCCTCGCACGCCTGTTCCCAGGGATGACGGTCACCGCGGCCGACGTGTTCCGCGTGACGCGCAACTCGGACCTCAGCATCGACGCGGAGGAGGCCGAGGACCTCCTGGAGGCCGTGGAGCTCGAGTTGCGGCGCAGGCGATTCGGCAACGCGGTGCGTCTCGAGGTGCGCAGGGGCATCGACGAGCGCATCCTCGCCCTGCTGCTCGAGGAACTGGAGCTCGACCCCATCGACGTGTACCAGCACAGCCGCATCGTGAATTCCGCAGACCTGTGGGAACTGCACAAGGTTCCGCGCGCCGACCTGCACGACACGCAGTGGGCGTCGGTGACGGCGGGCCGGCTGTCGGCGGCCGATGACAAGGGCGAGTCGTTCTTCAGCGTGATCAGGCACCGTGAGCTGATGGTCCACCACCCCTACGAGTCCTTCGCGACGTCGACAGAGGAATTCATCCGCCAGGCCGCCTCCGACCCGAAGGTGCGCGCCATCAAGGCCACCCTGTACCGCACGTCCGCCGACAGCCCCATCGCGCAGAACCTGATCGCAGCGGCCGAGCGCGGGGTGCAGGTTGCCGCGCTCATCGAGCTGACCGCGCGGTTCGACGAACAGACGAACGTGCGGTGGGCAAAGGCACTCGAGCGCGCCGGCGCCCACGTGGTGTACGGCATGGTCGGGCTGAAGACCCATGCCAAGTGCCTGCTCGTGGTGCGCGAGGAGGACGACGGTCTCCGCCGCTACGCCCACATCGGCACCGGCAACTACAACTCGACGACGGCCCGCATCTACGAGGACATCGGCCTCTTCACGTGCGACGACACCATCACCGAGGACGTCGCGAACCTCTTCAACCACCTGACAGGTTTCAGCAAGTCACCGAGGTTCAGTCAGTTGGTGACCGCGCCCGAGGACCTGCGGCCACGTATCGTCTCGCTCATCCGCAAGGAGGCGGCACTCGGTGCGGACGGACGGATCTCCATGAAGATGAACTCGTTGGTCGACGAGCAGGTCATCACCGAACTGCGGCGCGCCGCCGAGGCCGGTGTGCACATCGACCTGTTGATCCGCGGCATCTGCTCGCTGAGCCTCTCCGGCATGGAGCACGGGAACGTACGGGTCAGGTCGGTCCTCGGCAGGTTCCTCGAGCACTCACGCATCTACCGTTTCGGTCACGGCGGCGATGACGGACGGCCTTCGTACCTCATCGGGTCTGCTGACATGATGACGAGGAACCTCGACCTGCGCGTCGAGGTGCTGACCCCCATCCGCCACCCGAAGCACCAGTCCTGGCTCGACAAGGTGCTCGAGATCTTCTGGCGCGATGACGTCGCACGATTCGATCTCGGGACAGATGACCGGTGGGTGCGAGCAGGCTCCGGGGAGTTCGTGTTCGACCACGACGCCCAGGGCCAGTTGATGAAATGGGCAACCGACCTGCAACTGGCCCAGGGTTCCACCAGTGCATACGACCTCGACGAGAACCACGACACCGGCGGCGTGCGCAGACCGGCGGCAGGGGTCATGAGCAGGCTCCTCGAGATGCTGCAACGCCACGAGTAATTCGGCTCTTCGTCATCCGTTGGTCGTGCCGCCGTAACTTCGGGACAACCTCCATGGGTCACGATGAACCCATGACCAAGCGGTTCATCAGCCAAGTGTCCTTCTACTCCGCGGCAGTGGTGCTCGCCCTGTACCTCGCCAACGGACTCTCCGTGACCTCTCATGTGGTGTATCTGTCGGCCGCGGTGTCCGCGACATTCATGTCACAACGCCGACAGGAAACGGTCACGGCCCCCGTGTCGCAGCTGCCGGAAGCCTCTGCAACCGACGAGGACCACCGCGTGTTGACGCTGGCCCACGTTGAGGACATGCTCAGTCACGCTTCCTGAGCCCCCCGGCGGGCTGTTGACATAGTCTTTCCCCGGCTTCGCACCGGGGGACTCAATGGCACACCGCATCACCGCACCCGCAATGCAGCGCGCGCAGCGCCTGCTCGACCAGCGCGTGCAGCCCTTCGTCCACACGGACGCAGTCAACTTCGTGGTGGAGGCCACCCCCGAGACCTTCGAGTCCGTCGGTCTTGCTGCCGCAACGAACGGACCACGATCGGCATTCACGATCGGCAGCAAGTGGGGAACCCCGTGGCACACCACATGGTTCCGTCTCACGGCGACCGTGCCGGAGCAACTGGGCGGACGGCCGTTGCACGCCGTGATCGACCTCGGGTTCCGCGGCCGCGGTGACGGGTTCGAGACCGAGGCCCTCGTGTACCGCGACGGCCGGGTGCTCCATGCGATCCAGCCCGACAGACGTACCGTCGATCTCGGGACCCCCGGCGCGGGCGAAGCAATCGAACTGTGGGTGGAGGCGGCCGCAACGCCGATCATCGCCGGTCACGAGTTCGGGTACGGGCCGACGCTCCTCGGCGACCCCGCGACCGCGCCGCAACGGCCGATCTACCAACTGCGACGTGCCGACCTCGCGTGCTTCAATGCGGGCGTCAGCGCCCTCGCCCTGGAACTCCACGCCGTCATCGACCTGACGGTCGACATGGATGCCCGCGACCCGCAACGTCCGCGCCTGTTCGCGGCGCTCGAGGCCGCCGGCAACGCTCTCGATGTCGCTGATCCAGTGGGCACCGCAGACGCTGCACGCGCGGAACTGGCGAAGGTGCTGCGGGTCGGCAACGGACCGGGGGCGCACCGCATCGTCGCGACGGGCCACGCCCACCTCGACACCGCGTGGCTGTGGCCGATCCGCGAGACACGGCGGAAGGCGCTGCGCACGTTCGCCAACGCCGTGAATCTCCTCGACCGCAACCCCGATGCCGTCTACTGCCACAGCCAGGCGCAGCACTACGCGTGGGTGGCACAGGATGCACCCGAATTGTTCGCGCGCATCACGCAACTCGTGGCAGAGGGTCGCTGGGAACCGGTCGGCGGCATGTGGGTGGAAACGGACCTGAACCTTCCCGACGGCGAGAGCCTGCTGCGCCAGTTGGTGCAGGGCCAGCGCGCGTTCCGCGGTTGGTTCGGCCTCACGTGCAACGGGGCCTTCCTCCCCGACGACTTCGGGTACCCGGCCGGGTTGCCGCAGATCGTCAACCACGGCGGTGCGCAGTGGTTCTTCACGCAGAAGCTGAGCTGGAACGAGACGAACAGGTTCCCGCACCACACGTTCTGGTGGGAGGGACTCGACGGTTCCCGTGTCTTCACGCACTTCAGCCCGGTCGACACGTACAACGCGCTCAACCTTCCGTCGCAGTTCCGTTTCGCGGAGCGCAACTTCAGCGACCACGTCGGTGCGTCGACGTCCCTCGTGCTCTACGGGCACGGCGACGGAGGTGGCGGCCCCACCCAGGCAATGATCGACCGTGCACGACTGGCAGCAGACCTGAACGGGGTGCCGCGGGTGACGATGGGGAAGGTCGCAGACTTCTTCGCCGACTCAATCAACGAATACGGCGCGGACGCACCCGTGTGGGTCGGCGAGATGTACTTCGAGAAGCACCGCGGCACCTACAGCACGCAGATCGGCACCAAGCAGGGCAACCGCCGCAGCGAGCAGCTGCTGCACGAGATCGAGGTGTGGTCGGCGCTCGCCGGAAGCAGGCCGGGGCGGATCGACGAATGGTGGCAGCGCGTTCTCACACAGCAGTTCCACGACATCATCCCTGGATCGTCCATCGCATGGGTGCACGACGACGCCGAGGCCGAGCATGCCGCGATCGCAGACGAGATCGGCGCCGAGGTCCGCGCGGTGCTCGCACCGAAGGGCGATGCCACGACGATCATGAACCCGTCGTCCGCCGCGTTCTCGGGGGTCATCGACATCGACGGTGTGCCCGTGCACGCAGACGTCCCCGTGTTCGGTTGGTCCTCCCCCTCCCCCACGCTGCCCGCCGACGGCACGACATGCGTGCAGGTCGGTGGCGACATCACGGTCACCGGGGGCGGCACCTCGTTCACCATCGACTCGAACGGCACCCTCACGTCTATCACCCACGACGGCCGCGACGTCATCCCCGACGACGACTTCGCCGGATTCGTCCTGCGCGCTGACACCCCCGCCGAGTACGACAACTGGGACATCGACATGGCCGACGCGAACCGCACAGCCGAGTTCGTCGCCGCTGCCGGCGCGCCGACCGTCATCGAGCAACACCCGCTGCGGACCACCGTGGAGTGCACCCACCGAACCGCTGCATCAACGTGGACCGTGCGCTACTCCCTCACCAACGGTGGCCGCATCGACATCGCACTCGATGCCGACTGGCACGAGAGCGAACGTCGCCTGCAGTGGCGCATGCCGACGGACCTCCACTCCCACGAGGCGGTGTGCGGCACCCAGTTCGGTCACGTGCGCCGGGCACGGCACGGCAACACGTCGTGGGACGTCGCCCGGTTCGAGGTGTGCGCGCACCGGTACGTGGCTGTCGCCGAGCCCCGCTTCGGCGTGGCAATCATGGCCGACGGTCCGCGCGGGTACGACGTGCGCAACGACGCGCTGCAGTTGACCGTGATGCGTTCCCCGCGTTTCCCCGACCCCGAGGCCGACCGCGGCAGGCAGCACATCGAGTGGTCGGTGCGGCCACTCGATTCGCTCGCCGATGTTGCCCGCCTCGAGGAGGAGGCCGAGACGCTCGCCCATCCGCCTCGTGTCGTGCCCGGCTTGCCGGCCGTGCCGAACGACGTGGTGACATGGAACGTTCCGGGCGTGTTGATCAGCGCGGTGAAGCCGGCGGACGACGGGTCCGGCGACATCATCGTGCGCGCGTGGGAGACCACCGGCGGCCGCCGGTCAGGTTCGTTCGACTTCAGCGGCACGCGCTCGGCGGTGCCGTGTGACGCTCTGGAGGACCCCGTGGCGCCGGCTCTCGACCGTGACGGCACCGGTTACCGGGTCACGCTCGGAGCGTTCGAGATTGTCACCCTGCGCCTGACGCGCTGACCGGCTACTTCAGCACCTTGGTGCAGACGTACTTGCCGAACACGTCGACCGTCATGAACACGTTGTACCTGCTGTCCCCGTAGCAACCGAACGTGGGCGTGCCCAACCTGGCGATGTCGAGCGTGCCGGTGGTGCGGTCGAGAGGCCACTGCCCGTTGATCTCGGTGGGTGTGAGGCGGCGCGACAACTGTGACGGGTCGAAGGTGCCCGTGTACGTGCCGTCCGCGTTCAGCTTCGACGTCTTGGTGGTGAGTGCATCGACGGCGGCACTGAGGGTGGAGAGCTGCGTGCCGAGTGTGGACATTTCGTCCTTCATGGACTTCACGTCACCGCGCAGGTCGTCGACATCTGACTTCAGGGCGCTGACCGTGGACTTCAGCTTGTCGGTGACTGCGCCCTGTTCATCGGTGCGGTCGCCAAGGTCGGACGTGAGCTCGTCCAGCTGGTCGAGCCGCGACTCGATGATGTCGAGCCGTTCCTCGGGTGTTGACGGGTCGGCTGACTCGGGTGGGGAGACGTCGTCCCCGTTGTCGTCGGGCACGCTGTCGGTGGTGACGGTGACGCTGTCGGACTGCCCACGTGGAGACGTGTCCGGTTGGGCGGACGTCACTGCGGTGACGAGCCCGACCACGAGGACGGCTGCGGCGACGGAGAAACCGCCGGCACCTGCGATGTTGGAGAAGAACCTTTTCATGCAGAAGTTCTATCAACCACCTGTTGCTGGGTAAAACCTCAGGCGATGGCGGCGTATGTGGCCATCAACGGCCCGGCCGACCGCATGTCGCCGACGGTCCCTGCACCCATGCGGTTCATGACGTACGCGAAGGACATGTTGGCGTCGAGGTCGTTGACGATGAGCGATCCGCCCCAGCCTCCCCAGAAGCAGGCCCGCGCGTTGGGGCTGATCGGGGTGTACTCGCTGTTGAGGCCGTACCCCATGCCGAAACGCGACGGGACTCCGAGGACGAGGTCCGTGCCGTCGGCCTGCACCTCGAACAACTTCTCCACGCCGGCCGCGCTGAGGAACCGCTTGCCCTGCGTCTCGCCACCGTGGGAGATGATCGACTGCACGAGCGCGAGCGAGCGGGCATTGCCGTGACCGTTCGCCGCGGCACTCTCGCAGCGGCGCCAGCCCGTCTCCCACGACTGGGCGGCGTTCATGCCCGGGTTCGAGAACGTGCGCACCGCGATTGACGTTGGGTCGGCGGCGCCGAGGTCGAGCGGCGCGGGCGGGATCACGTTCGAGATGCGCGCGTCGCATTCGGCAGGCGTGCCGATGTGGAAGTCCGCACCGAGCGGTTCCGCGAACGTCTTGCGGAAGTACGTGCCGAGCGACATCCCCGTCACGCGCTTCACCACCTCGCCGATGAGGTAGCCCTGCGAGATCGCGTGGTAACCGCTGGCGGTTCCGGGCTCCCACCACGGGGCCTGTGCGGCCAACGCGGACGCACAGAGTTCGTGGTCGTAGAAGTCCTCCGGCTTCAACGGCCGGTCCCACCCGGAGAGACCGGCGGTGTGTGCCATCAGGTGCGCGATGGTGACGTTCTCCTTGCCGTTCGCCTTGAACTCGGGCCAGTACCTGTGCACGGGGTCGTGCAGCGACAACTCGCCCTTGTCGGCGAGCTCGAGGAGGGTGAGGAACATCATCGTCTTCGTGCTCGACCACACGTTGGTGATGGTGTCGCGCTCCCACGGCGCGGTGCGCTCCATGTCGGCATGACCGGCCCAGATGTCCACCACCGTCTCGCCGTTGTGTACGACGGAGACGGATGCGCCCACCTCGAAGTCGTCGTTGAAGTTCTGCGCGAGAGCCTCGCCCACCGACTCGAAGCCGGGCTTCATGAAACCGTTCATCGTGACCATCTGTTGTCTCCCTGTTGTTAGTTCGCCGGACGGACGAGGTTGAGGAACTGGCCGCGGGCGTGGAGGTTGTCCACGAAGGACGGCTCGTAGGCGGCCCACGGGTTCTTGCGGACTTCTTCATCCAGCACAACCGCGTCCTCGCCCACGAGAACGCGCCACTCGTCTGCCCTAACGGCATTGAGGATGATGTCGGCGGCCTCGCCGGCCGTGGTGGGTGCGTTGTCGCGGAAACCCTCCTGCTGGGCGATCATCGCCACGCGGATGTCCTCGTCGCTCACGCTGCTGAGGTCCATCTTCAGGTTCGTCGCCATGCGCTGCCGCACGACGTCGAGTTCCTCGCTGTTCATCTCCTTGGGGTCGTTGCCGTGCAACTTGCCCGAGTTGATGACGATGTTGGTGCCGATGTGGCCGGGCATGACCAGCGTCGCCTTCACGTGCGGGGCGTTGATTCGCAGGTCCGTGATGAGCGACTCCGTCAGGCCCTTCACGGCGAACTTCGCCGAGCTGTACGCGGTGTGCGAGGTGTTGGGGCCGATCGTCGCCCAGAAGCCGTTGACGCTGCTCGTGTTGATGATCTGTGCGATGTCAGCGGCGACCAGCATGTCCATGAAGGCGCGGCAGTTGTAGTACACGCCGTAGAAGCACACTCCGAACGTGCGCTCCCAGGACTCGCGTGAGTCCACCAGCAGGCTGCCGCCGCCGCCGATACCCGCGTTGTTGAACAACAGGTTGATGGCGGGGCGCCACTGCTTCACCGCGTCGCGGAAAGCGAGGACCTGCTGCTCGTTCGAGACATCGGCGATGAACGTCAGCAGCTGTCCCTTGTTCCCTGCCGACCTCACCAACTGTGCCGTCTCGTCGAGGTTCTCCTGGATGACGTCGCACGTGGCCACGTCGCATCCCTCGGCCGTCAGTTTCAGCACCAGTTCGCGGCCCATTCCGGTGCCGCCGCCGGTGACCACTGCAACACGGCCGGCAAACCCGTTCTCGAATCGTCCCGTCATGTTCTTCTCCTACTTCGAGTACTCGTCGCGGAGGTCCTTCTTCAGGACCTTCCCTGTTGCGTTGCGCGGGAGTTCCGCCTGCCGCCAGAAGACCCTGCTCGGCACCTTGAACCCGGCGAGCCTGGACTTCAGGTGAGCGAGGACCTCGTGCTCGCTGTGCTCGCCGTGTCCGTCGGCGGGAACGATGACCGCGGCCACCTCCTCGCCGAGCTTGTCGTGGGGAAGACCGATGACGGCGCAGTCCTTCACGGAGTCGTGCTCGAACAGGGCTGACTCCACCTCCACGCAGTAGACGTTCTCGCCGCCGCGCAGCACCATGTCCTTGATGCGGTCCACGACGTAGAGGTAGCCCTCCTCGTCCACGAAGCCGGCGTCACCACTGCGGAACCAACCGTCAACGAACGCACTCGCCGTTGCCTCCGGCTTGTTCCAGTACCCGCGCACGTTGTTCGGCCCGCTGATCCACAATTCGCCGATCTGCCCGCGCGGGAGCTCGTTGCCGTTGTCATCGGCGATCTTCACGTCGGTCCCCACGACCGGCAGTCCGATCGAGTCCATGCGCTGCAGGTAGGCGGCGCCGGCGATGCCGATGCAACCCGCCGTCGTCTCGGTGAGGCCGTACCCGTTCCCGGGCGCCACCTTGCCGGCAAAGTCCTTGCCGATGCGGGCGATCGTGTCGGGTGACGCGGGTGCGCCACCCTGGCCGATGGAGGCAAGGGAGGAAAGGTCGTACTTGTCGCGGTCCGGGTGCTCGAGCAACGACCGCACAACGGTGGGCACGCCGCCCATGGACGACACCTTGTGCTTCTCGATGAGTCGCAGGCCCTCGGTGGCGTCCCACTTGTACTGCGTCACGATGGTGCCGCCGAACGCCGTCTGGTTGATGAGACCGCACAGGCCGGCGATGTGGAAGAACGGGAACGTGGAGAGCGACGTCGACGGTGGCGCGATGTTCGGGATCACCGGGGCGTCCATCATCTTCGCCGCGAGTGCGACGCCGAACCGCGCGTTCCACGTGTTGGTGATGTAGTTGCGGTGGCTGCCGATGGCGCCCTTCGGGAAACCGGTCGTGCCCGACGTGTAGAGGATCG
>JBEGQK010000065.1:0-6321 GCA_041180985.1 Actinomycetota bacterium | reverse complement strand
GCGAATGACATCGCGCGCATCGCGGTGGTGGAGCGCCACAAGGCCACCGGGCGGATCGGGCTCGGGTACGTCTCCGGTTACGGAATGAAGCGAGGCGCGATCGCCTCGACCGTGGCCCATGACGCGCACAACATCATGGTGGTGGGTTCGCGCGATGCGTCCGGGCCGTCGGACATGTCCGTTGCCATCGCGCGCGTCGCCGAGATCGGCGGCGGCCAGGTCGTCGTGGTCGACGGCAAGGTGGTGGCCGAGATGGCGCTGCCGGTGTGCGGCCTGATCAGTGACCAGCCGCTGGAGGTCGTGGCCGGGCAGGTGGACACGGTCGTTGAGGCGGCCCATGAGATCGGCATCACACTCGACGCGCCGTTCATGTCGCTGTCGTTCCTCGGTCTGTCGGTCATCCCGGACCTGCGCATCACCGACCTCGGCCTGATCGACGTGAACAAGTTCGCGCCGATCCCCGTCGCGCTGTAGCCCGTTGTCGTGTCACGGCGCCGGCGGGACCGGCTCCGTGCGGTTCAGCGCTCTTCGCGCTCGTACGGCACGCCGAGGGCGGCCGGTGCACCGAGACGCTTCTTCGCCCAGCCGCTGGAGAGCAACACGAGGATGATGATGGTGGCCAGGAACGGCAGCGCGTTCAGCAGGTCGGCGTTGATCGACACGTGACGGCTCTGCAGCGTGACGCTCAGTGACGAGAACGCACCGAACAGGTACGCGCCAGCGAGCGTGAGCCCCGGGCGCCAGAACCCGAAGATGACGAGCGCGATGGCGATCCAGCCTGCACCCTTCGTCATGCCGTCGACCCAGGTGGGCACGATGGCGAGCGAGTAGTACACGCCACCGACGCCGGCCAGCAGACCGCCAATCACCGTGTGGATGTAGCGGTAGCGCACCACGTTGATGCCCATGGCATCTGCCGTCTGCGGCGACTCGCCGACGGCGCGAAGCTGCAGTCCGATGCGGGTGCGGAACAGGTACACCGAAGCGACGACGCACAGCACCCACGACGCGTAGGTGAGGATGTTCTGGTTGAACAGGATCGGACCGACGATCGGCTTGTCCGCGAGACCGAGCACGTTCAGGCGGTTGATCGGGTGCGTCGTGGGCTTCGTCGCCACGTTCCACACGGAGGCGAAGTAGGACGACAGGCCGAGGCCGCCGGCGAAGATCGTGATGGCGAGGCCTGCAACCGTCTGGTTCACCCGGAGCGTGATGCACAGGAACCCGTGCAGCAGGGCGACAAGTCCCGCGGCGCTCGCACCGATGAGGATGCTGAGGAGCACGATCAGCCAGCTGGGACCGCCGAGGTGCTGCGAGGACCACGAAGCGGACACGCCGCCGATGAGCATCATGCCCTCGACGCCGAGGTTCAGGACGCCGCTGCGCTCCGTGATGAGCTCGCCGAGCGCGGCGAAGAAGTACGGCGTGCCGTAGAAGACGGCCGAGACCAGCACGACGATGAGGATGTTGTTGTTCATGCCGCCACCGCCTCCGCGTTGTTGGCGCGGACACGGATGCGGTACCTCGTCAGCACCTCACCGGCAACAGCCGTGAACAGGATGAGACCCTGCAGCGTGCCGACGAGGCCGCTGGGGAAGTCGGGACCCTGGAGGGCGAAACCGGCGTTGCGCAGCCCACCCATGATGACGGCGACGAACACCGCGCCCATCGGGTTGTTGCGCGCGAGCGCCGCGACGACGATGCCGGTGTAGCCGTACCCGGCCATCTGCAGGCCCTTGGCGTCGAGAACATGTCGGAAGTCGCCGACGTCGCTAGCCCCGCCGAAACCCGCGACGGCGCCGGCGAGTGCCATCACGGTGAAGATGCGCAGGCGCATCGGGATGCCCGCGTACTTCGCGGCGTTCGGTGCGTCGCTGATGACCGACATCTCGTAGCCGAAGCGCGTGCGCGTGTACATGAACCACAGTGCCACCGCCACGACGATCGCGAGGATGAAGCCGAGCGTGAGTTCCAGGCCGAACACGTTGACCCGAGGCCAGTACTCCTTCGCGGAGAGCATCTTGCCGGTGGGGAACCCGAAGGACTTCGGGTCGCGCCAGTAGCTGCTGGAGCCGAAGATGAGATGGTCGAGGAAGATGCCGGCGAGGTAGTTCATCATCAGCGTCACGATGATCTCGTTCGTGTTGAACCGCGCACGGAGCACGCCGGCGATGCCTGCGTACATCGCGCCCCACACCATGCCCGAGAGGATCATCAGCACGATGACGACGGGCTTCGCGCTGCCTGCGAAGTAGAGGCCCGCCCACGCGGCACCGACGGCGCCCATGAAGTACTGACCCTCACCGCCGATGTTGACGATTCCTGTGCGGAACGTGATCGCGGCGCACAGACCCGTGAACGCCAGTGGTGTCGCTGCCCGGATCGTCCCCTCGATGGAATCGCCCGAGGCGAAGGCGGACTCGAGGATCCGCCAGTAGGTGCTGAGCGGGTTCTTGCCGGTGAAGAGCAGGACGACCGCACCGAGCACGAGCGCGGCGGCCACCGAGACGAGCGGCACGATCCAGTTCAGTGACTTCGGTTGCTCGAGGCGACGCTCGAGACGGAACGGGGACTTCATCGGTCGCTCCCTTGGAGAGTCGCGCCGCCCATGAGAAGACCGAGCATCTCGCGGTTGGCCGATTGTGCGGGGACGTTGCCGACGATGCGGCCCTCGTACATGACGAGAACGCGGTCGGCCAGCGAGAGGATCTCCTCGAGGTCCTCGCTGATCAACAGGACGCCGACACCGCGGTCGGCAGCCTCCACGAGCCGGGTGCGCACCGATTCGATGGCCCCGACGTCGAGACCGCGCGTGGGCGATGCCGCCACGAGCACGCGGGGGTCGGTCGAGAACTCGCGGGCGAGGAGCACTTTCTGCACGTTGCCGCCCGACAGGAGGCGCACCGGCGTCTCGGTGCTCGGCGTCTTCACGTCGTACTTCTCCACCAGTTGCTCGGCGTTCGAACGGATCATCTTCTGCACGAGCACGGTCAGCTTCGAGATGGGGGAGGAGCGGTACGACTTCAGGACGAGATTGTCCTGCACGCTGTGGCTCGGTGCGAGGCCGGTGTGCAGGCGGTCCTCCGGGACGTGGGCGATGCCCGCCCCGATGGACTTGCGCACGCGGCCCGTCTGCACGGTCTCGCCGTTCACACTGATGGCACCGGCGGAACCCGCGCGCATCCCGGCGATGACCTCGGCGAGCTCGCGCTGGCCGTTGCCCGACACGCCGGCGACGCCGACAATCTCGCCGCGGCCGACGGTGAGAGACACGTCGTTCAGCGCCGTGTTGCCGCGGTCATCGAGTGCGCTGACCGAGTCGAGTGAGAGGACGACCGACGATGCATCGGCCGTGACGGCGCGCTGGACCCGGTGGAAGACGACCTCGCGGCCGACCATGAGACGGGCGAGGTCCCGCGTGGAGGAGTCCTTCGTGTTGACCGTGCCGACCGTCTTGCCGCCGCGCAGCACGGTGACGCGGTCGGACACCGCCATCACCTCGTCCAGCTTGTGCGAGATGAAGATGACGGTGCGTCCCTCTGCGACCATCGCGCGCAACGTGGAGAAGAGGACGTCTGCTTCCTGCGGGGTGAGGACGGCAGTGGGTTCGTCGAGGATGAGCACCTTCGCGCCGCGGTAGAGAACCTTCAGGATCTCGACGCGCTGCTGTTCGCCGACGGAGAGCTGCCACACCTTCGCGCGGGGATCCACCGCGAGGCCGTAACGGCCGGAGAGTTCCTCGACGCGCGCCTCGATCGACTTTGCATCCACCATGAACGAGGTGGTGTCGTCGCCAAGCACGATGTTCTCCGCAACGGAGAAGGAAGAGACGAGGCGGAAGTGCTGGTGCACCATGCCGATTCCCGCATCAAGTGCCGCGCGGGGCGACGCGAATTGCGTCTCCACGCCCTGCAGGTGGATGTGTCCCTCGTCCGGTCTGTAGAGGCCGGTGAGGATGTTCGAGAGAGTGGACTTGCCGGCGCCGTTCTCGCCGAGGAGTGCGTGCACCTCGCCGACGCGCGCCTCGAATTCGACCCCGTCGTTCGCCACGATGCCGGGGAACCGCTTCACGATTCCCGTCATCCTGACGGCGATGTCCGTCCCTGCATCAGCCATGTTCCACGCGTCCTTTCGCCCTGTGACCGTAATGGAAAAGGGGGGCAGGCCCGAAAGCCTGCCCCCCTTTCGAGGATCGGGTGATCAGCTCTTCGGCAGGTCGCCGACGACGCCCTCGATGAGGTAGTCCATCGACATCTTCTCGCCGTAGGAGGCCTGCTTGCCTGCCTCGATGGCAACGGTGCCGTCCTGCTTGTTGATCGGTCCGGTGAACATCGCGCCCTTGTTGGCCTTCAGCTTCTCCATCTCGTCAGCAATGACCTTCTGCGTGTCGGCCGAGACGTTCTTGCCGAACGTCGCGAGCTTCACGAAGCCGTCGTCGAGACCGCCGTAGTAGTCACCGGCGATCCACTTGCCGTCAAGTGCGGCCTGGATGCGCGGGACTTCGTAGACGGCCCAGTGGTACGTGGTTGCGGTCAGCCAGATGTCGGCGAAGTTCGCGTTCTGGTCGGAGTCGTAACCCACCCAGAAGGCGCCCTTTTCCTGAGCGGCTTCACCGGCGGCCGGCGAGTCCTGTGCGGACCACAGCGTGTCAACACCGGCGGAGAGCAGCGACTCTGCAGCCTGGCGCTCCTTGGCCGGGTCGAACCAGGTGCTGGTCCACTGGACCTGGACGGTTGCGTCCGGGTTCGACTTGCGCACGCCGAGCGTGAACGCGTTCAGACCGCGGATGACTTCCGGAATGGCGAACGGCATGACTGCTCCGACCTTGCCCGACTTCGACGCAGCACCTGCTGCGATGCCTGCCAGGTAGTCGGTGTCTTCACCGGCACCGTATGCCTCGGACATGTTGTTCTGGAACTTGTAACCGGTCTCCATCTCGAAGCAGACGTTCGGGTACTTGGCTGCCGACTCATAGAAGGCGTCCTGGAATCCGAATGACGTACCGAAGATGATGTTGTTGCCGTCCTTGACCAGCTGGTCAATGGTCGCTGCAACTTCCGGGCCTTCCGGCACGTTCTCCTTGTAGGTGGCGACGATCTTGTCGCCGAACTCTGCCACCGCGGCCTTGTAGCCCTCGTGATGAGCCTGGGTCCAACCACCGTCGGTGATCGGTCCGACGTAGATCCACGCTGCCTTGAGCGGGCTTCCGTCGGTCGGACGGCAATCGACGACAGTTGCGCCCTCGGACGGCGTGAAGTTCGCCATCGCGAAGCCGTCGCCGGAGGCCATGCTGTCGCTCGACGCGACCGTTGTGTCTGAGCTCGCGTCGTCGCCACCGCATGCGGTGACGCCCAACCCGAGCGCAAGGACTGCCAGTGCGGCGAGCCCCTTCTTGTACTTACGCTGATTCATGAAATACGTCCCTCCGCATTGGTGAGTGAATCGGAAAACACAGTAGTTCGCCCTGAACCATGCCCCCAACGGGAGCCGCCCCGCGTGAGTTAACTTTGTGTTTCCGCGTACACTGACTGCCTCCCAGGAGAGGTGCCAGAGTGGCCGAATGGGGCGCCCTGCTAAGGCGTTGCTCGGGTAAACCGGGCCGTGGGTTCAAATCCCACCCTCTCCGCCATGCGATTCACTCGCAGACTGCTGACGGCGCTCGTTGCCGTTGGACTCCTGTCATCGGGAGTTCCGTCCCTGCAAGGGGCTGCTCTGGCGACCTCATGCGCCCGGCCGTACGTGGCTGTGGATAACGACTCCTGGAGCCGGATCGCCGACAAGACCGGCGTGACCCTGAGGGCATTGCTGGCCCAGAACAAGGCGACCACCAAGACCATGATCCTCGTGGGGGACACCGTCTGCCTGCCGAAGGGCACCACGTACAACCAGCCCTCCACCGAGGCGACGGGACTGCGGAACCTGCCCGCACCGTCGGTCCACTACACCCGGGCGCAGGCCGCAGCGGTCATCCGTGAGGTCTTCCCGAAGCGCCTCGAGGCAAAGGCGGTGGCTCTCGCGAAGCGTGAGAGCAAGCTCGTCGCCACGTCGTACACGTCCTGCTGCGTGGGTCTCTTCCAGATCAACTGGTGGGCCCACAGGTCCTGGTTGAAGAACATGGGTGTCACGAAGGCCAGCCAGCTGCTGGACGCGAAAACCAATGCCAGAGCGGCCCTGGAGATGTACAAGAGGTCGGGCGGGTGGAGCCCTTGGCACATGTAGGTACAATCGCAAGTCCTACAAAACTGCGCTCGTAGCTTAATGGATAGAGCATCTGACTACGGATCAGAAGGTTGGGGGTTCAAGTCCCTCCGAGCGCGCCAG
>JBEGQK010000064.1:0-5506 GCA_041180985.1 Actinomycetota bacterium | reverse complement strand
TCCCGCTGCGGCGGGCGCTGTCCCGCGGTGTGCACGTCGGGCTCGGCAGTGACGTCTCAGGCGGCGCGCACCCGGGGCTCCTCCCGCAGTGCACGCACGCCGTCACGGCCTCCCGCTACCTGGAGGACGGCGTCGATGCCTCTCTCCGGGCTGAGGAGCGCGGCGTCGCCGACTCGCGCGTCGACATTGTTGCCGCGTTCCATGTGGCAACGAAGGGCGGAGCGGACCTGCTCGGAATCAACGCCGGCGTGATCACGCCGGGACACGTGTTCGATGCGTTCGTGGTGGACTGCGAGGCACGGACCTCGGGTCTCGACTTCTGGGAGGGTATCGACAACGACGAGCGCCTGTTCGAGAAGATCGTGCGCCTCGCCGGCCCCGCGGACATCACCACCGTGTGGGTGTCCGGTCGCCGGGTCGTCGGTTAGTCCCGGCGGGTCACTTCTAGCCGGTGGGGCAGCTTGTGAGCTCGTCCCAGTGCACGTGGGTACTCGACTTCCTGAACCACACTCCGTCCACGGGAAACGTTCCCGTGCCGGTGCAGAATTTTCCGTACCCCCAGGATCGCATCCTCTCGGGAAGATCCGGCTCGAGGCCGCGGGTGAACGTCTGGAAGACAACATCCGGTTGACCCTTCCCAACGCTGTGTGCGTAGTCCCATTTGTTGTGGCCCGGATAGAACACACCGTGCGGGCTCGAGCGGGCGATGCCCTCGTCATTCTTCCCCAGGAGGTCGATCATTGGATTCGACGTGTAGTACGCCGGCACGCCCGCCCACACTGTGGCAATGACGGCGGAGTCATCGACAAGATGGTCAAGTGTCTCGACAGTCTCGGTCACGTAGAGATTCGTTCTTGACGCGAGGTAATTCCCGGACCGCACCTCCCGTGCGAGCGGAAGGAGACTCACACTGGCAAGAAAGAGGAAGAGACACGAGGGGACCACTGCCGCGCCCCCGAACATCTTCACTGCCACGATTGATGCGAGGCCACCGACGATCAACACCGCTTCGAGGACGGCCCAACGCGGGACGCCCCACCCGAAAGGATTGACTGTGACGCCGATGAGAAGACCTGCGCACGGAACAAGAATCGATGCGAGCAGGCACGCTCCCATCTTGCGCGCGCGTCCGCCACCGATCCCCACTGCAACCACGACCACAACGAGCGGGAGAACGGTTGCGTGGAACCTGTTCAGCATCAGGGACTCCCAGGCGTCTCCCCCGATATAGACCGAGTAGGCCGCCATCGTGGCGATCATCGCTGATGCGCCGTGCAGGGTCCTCAGTCCGCTTGGAGGGAGCAAACGCCCGGCCCACAGGGCGACCATGACGAGTACCACGACGGGTGCGAACTTGCCACTGGCAGCGAGTCCGCGCGCGACACGCTCCGGCAAGGCAACCCCGGACATCTTCAGCGTGTACGTGTTCGGCAGCCACGATCCCCAGTACGCCTTCTGGAGGAGGAGCACCGTGCCTGATGACGCGACCATGACGGAGCTGTTCACTGCGAACACACGGGCACGCAGACTCGGTGGTGCCCACGTGCAGAGCAGAAGCACCGCGACAATCGACAGAGCCATGAAATCAAATCTTGTTGCCGTACCGAGGACGATTGCGGTCACGACTGGTGCCGAAGTCGGCCGTGTGGGTGTGCCTGCCCATGAGACCGCACCCGCAAGCAGAAGAACACCAAAGAAGGCGACTGCACCGACCTCCATGCCCCGCAGTGACCAGAAGACCGTGGGGTAGAGGAGGAAAACCGATCCCGCGGCAATCGAAGGACCAACAGTGCCACCGTCGGCGCAGACCTCGTTCACGAGTGCAAACACGACGCGAGCGGTCAACACGACGAGGACGATGCTCGTCACGGACACTGCCAGGGCCGCGGATGATCCATCCAGTCCGATCAAGTGGACTGCGGCCATCCAGATGGTCCAGAGCGGATTGGTGAAACCCTGCACCCTCGGTGCGCCCCTGAACCACGTGAATTCGCCGTGACGTGCGAGCGTCCGTGCGAAGTCCATTGAGATCATCGCATCGTCGAACAATGTGAACCTGCGGGCTCCCCAGGGATTCGACGATGTGCGCCACTGCAACCACGCGAGGAAAGTGGTCCCCGGTGCAGCTGCCGCGGCGAAAGGCGAGATGCGACGAATCCCCGTCATGGGTACGCGAAAGTCCTTCCGCCCCCTGCCACGAGACGCAGTTCCTGGGCAAGTTGCTGCACTTGCGAGTAGTTTTCGTTCACCAGCACCCCGCGCGAGTCGATGACCACGACAATCCCGTCACCGTCGACGGTCGTGAAGGTCCTGCCGCCCATGTGGCCGATTGCCATGAATGATCCCTTCTCGCACGGGCAGTAACCGTGGACGCCGATTCCGGTCGTCACGCGGATGTCCCATTGCCAAGGGGTGGAAGTCAGACTCCTGTCACGGAAGTAACGACGGGTCCAGTCGGCCAGGTCGGCCGGGTTCATGGAGATTCCGCCGGTGGAGAAACCCGCACTTCGATAACGACCACGGAAAAAGGCGATGTCGTAGCCCAGCGTGTCCGTGATGCGTCGCCGCACCAGGTCCTCGAATCTCTCGCCCGTGATCCGCTCAAGCAGAACACCGATCAGCACGAAACCGGTGGTCGAATACTTGACCCTCGAGCCGGGCTTGAACTCCAGCGGTCGGCTGCTGGCCCACCGCACGACGTCCGAAGGTGTGGTGCCATCCTCGAGAAGCCCGCTGGAGGCGTCGTATGCCGGGACGCCGGATGTGTGGCCGAGAAGCTGCCGCAGCGTGATCCGCCCGTGGCTGAATCCCATGCCGAGATCGCCAATCGCCTGGTCGAGAGAGAGCTTGCCCTCTTCCACCAACTGCATGACGAGTGTCGCGGTGAATGTCTTGGTGATGCTGCCGATTTGGCTGCGTTCGGACGGCGACTTCGGCCTGGTGCCGACGCTCACCTGCCACACGTGACCCTCCTTTGTCGTCACCGTGACCCGTGTGCCACCGAGGCCCAGTTCCGAATCGAAATGCTCCGTGATGCTTTTCAGCTCGAAGATTCGCTGGCCATCCGTCGGTGAGGACTTCGCGAGAAAGTCTGTGACTTCCCGGCGCGGCTCGATCCGGACGACACGAGGTGCGGCCGAGGGCGGCAACGGCACGTCGCTGGCACCGCGAAAGAGATCAACCCGAGAGGTGACCGGACCGGTCGTGAGCAGCACGGTTGCAGCACAGATCGCGAGGACACGTGGAGTGAAAGCCTTTCGGCTCAGGGTTCCACGGCGTTCCACCCACCCGATGCCGTACGTCACGACGGGTAGGAGCGAAAACGTCGTGCCGACAACCACAATCGTCCGCAACTGTCCCGGGACCCGGTGAGGGACCAACTGCCACATCAACCACGCAAGCGCCGGGTGCCAGAGATAGACGGTGAGGGGGTGCTCGTTCAGGAAACGTGCAGGGCGCGAGCGTGCAATCGACGACATGAGCGACGGCGCCTGAAGAAGAGCGAGCGTCCACGTGCCGCCGAGGAGCATGTGGAGGATGTGGTCGTCATTGACGACCGGTGAGCGGCCCGTGCGGACGGCGAGCCATCCGAGCGTTGCCACGAGGAGGCACACGGTGGGTACCCGCAGAGTGCGCGGCTCGGGACGTTCGCCGGCGAGAAGTGCCATGCCCCACATGGCAAATCCCGTGTACAGCAGAATGTCTCCGACGATCCAGCCCGTGTGGCTCTCGTCCAGGCCCAGCACCCCGACGACCATGACGGAACACGACAAGATTGCGGGTGCGAGAGCTCCAGTCTTCCGTACCGCACCCATGAGCAGCGGGGAGAGGAGGAGCACCCACCAGTAGGCAGTCAGGTACCAGAGAGCCGAGGTGAACCAGACACCGGCGATGTCGCTGCGTGGCTGCACGAAGGGAAACAGGAAGACCCACAAGGGTGAGGACGATGCATTCATCGCGGTCGACAAGCACCAGACCCCGATTCCGTACACCCACATGGGTCCGACCAGCCGGCGGACACGGCGGATGAGTTGGTGCCAGGTACCGGCCCTCGCCGAGGAGCGTGCCATCAATGCGCCTGTGATGGCGAACATCGCCGGCACGGAAGACACGACCCACGTCGTCCACGGCCAGCCACTTGCATGCCACGTCACGACCCGAACGATGGCGACAGCGCGCAGTCCGTCGAGTGCGGGGTCACGCGACGGTGATGCACCCTTTGCGAGAACTGCAGTTCTGGCCACATCACGAAGGTAATGACGTCCGCGATGCCTCCGCTCGGTCGGCCATGAGCTGTCGCACGCTCTTGACCGCAGATTCTCCTTTCGTCCACCGTGTGTTCACCGGGGACGACGATCGTCACTGTCTGGTTGTGACGTGTGGGGCGGGCCGGTCGACCGGTGCGGCATCCTGTGTCGGCCAGCCGATGTACACGATGCCGATGACGTGATCGGATTCGTCGAACCCGGCAAAAGACGTGATCGCCGCGTTGGCGCCCTTCGCCGGTGATCCCCAGAGAGCGGCCAGACCGTGGGCATGCGCGACGAGGAGCGCGTTCTGGAGGCCCGCGGCGACGGCGTACAGGTTCTCCTCTGTCTCGCCGTCCGATGCACCCACCGCGGATGCGACGACGAGGCACACCGGGGACCTCGTGTACTTCGTGCGGGTCTTCTCCACTTTCGCCGCGTCGTCGCCCCGTGACGCCATCGAGTCTGCGATGGCATTGCCGAGTGCGGCGCGAGAGTCACCCGTGACCACGCAGAAACGCGCCGGCCAGGTGCGCTTGTGGTTCGGTGCCCACTGGGCCGCGGTGATCATCTCGTCCACGATCGACGTGTCGACCGCGCGTGCGGCATCCATCAGCATGCTGCTGCGGCGCGACGCGATGTGCGAGAGCAGTTCGTGCGGGTCCACTTCAGTTCTTGTGGAGGTCGGCGTTGAGGCCGCCCCATGAGCCCTTGCGCATTGACGTCTCGACGGCGCCCGTCAGCGAGTTGCGCCGGTACAGCAGACCAGGCTGACCGGAGAGCAGTTTGGCCTTCACCGGGTTGCCCGTGGGGTCGAGCACCACAGTCCCCGCGGTCACGTACAGGCCGGCTTCTACCACGCAGTCGTCGCCCAGGCTGATGCCGATGCCGGCGTTCGCGCCGAGGAGGCAACGCTCGCCGATGGTGACCATCTCCTTGCCGCCGCCCGACAGCGTCCCCATGATGGAAGCGCCGCCGCCGATGTCGCTGCCGTCACCCACGATGACTCCCTGCGAGATGCGGCCCTCGACCATCGATGCACCGAGCGTGCCCGCATTGAAGTTGCAGAATCCTTCGTGCATGACGGTGGTGCCGGAGGAGAGGTACGCGCCGAGACGGACGCGGCTCGCGTCGGCGATGCGCACGCCGCTGGGCACCACGTAGTCGACCATGCGGGGGAACTTGTCCACGCCGTGCACCACCACGTGCTGGCCCTTCTGTGCGAGGTTCCACTGCACGCTCTCGATGGACTCGACCGC
>JBEGQK010000063.1:0-16340 GCA_041180985.1 Actinomycetota bacterium | reverse complement strand
CAAAGGACGGGTCGAAGGCGGTCCACAGCCTGCTCTCGTCGCGGTTCGACCCCATGGCCAGCGGCACCGGACTCCCGGCCGCGGTCTCCACGATGTGCCCCGTTAGACCCGCACCGTTGTGAGTGGGAGCGAAATTGTCGGCCGCTCCGGTGCGCCTCGCGGAAACCCTCGTCTGTGCGTCGAGGACCTCGGTGGCGGTCGCCGTCATTGCATCCGTGATTGACCGAACGCCGAGTTCCTCGAGGAACATCCGCTCGATGGATGCAGCGGTCTCGCTGTCCCGGTACTGACCGATGCTCGGGCTCATCGCCCAGGCGCGGTGTATGAGCCCGTCGGTGAGTGGCGACGCCAACAGGGACACAGTGGCGGACCCACCCGCCGACTCACCGAACACAGTGATGTTCCCTGGGTTGCCGCCGAACGAAGAGATGTTCTGGTGAACCCACCGGAGCGCACACACCTGGTCCAGGAGGCCGAGATTGCGGTCACCCAGATAGCCGAAGGCGCCGAGCCTGTAGTTGAACGTGACGACCACGGTGCCGCGCCTCGCGAGATTCCCCCCGTGGTACCAATCGGCGGAGCCGGATCCGTTGACGAATCCGCCGCCGTGCACCCAGAAGAGAACGGGCAGTTTGCTCTCCGGGGACGCGCCGTCGGGAACGTAGATGTTGAGGAAATGGCAGTCCTCGCTCATGTCATCGACGGAGATCGACTGGCTCAGCTCGAGAAAGCCCGGCACCTGGTAGGCGATGCCGCCGTGCTCCCGTGCGTCGACCTGACCCAGGTCATCCGACTGCAGCACCGGTTCCGAGAACCTCGCCGCAGTGGCGTAGCGGATGCCGCGGAACTCGCGGATGCCCTCGTTCGCGGGGAGTCCCGCATACGTTCCTGTGGGTGCTGTGACTGCTGCTGACATGCCATCACCGTACTTTCCGGGAGTCGTCGCATCGGTAGCGTGGGCACATGTGGAGGCGCAGGCTCGGGTTGCTGTGGGCGCGCGCCACCGAGTCGCTGAATGCGTGGGCAGCGATAGGCCCCGACGACGAACGCGGTCGGCGCTTCGGCTCCTTCGGGCAGCGCAGCATCATCATGTGGCCGGTCACGACGGTCTTCAACGAGCGCTACATCCACATCGGTGAGCACACGATGATCGGTCCGCATGTGGCGCTGTCGGCGGGGATGGTCCCCGGCCAGGAATGCATCAGCGAGCGAGTCGTGTCGATCGGGGACCGTTGCCTGATCGGCAGGGGGAGCGGGATAGTGGGCCACTTCTCGATCGAGATCGGGAACGATGTGTGGACCGGTCACAACGTCTACATCACGGACCAGAACCACGGGTATGCGGACGTGACACGACCCATCTCGACCCAGACCCAACCCGAGCGCCCCGTCAAGATTGGTGACGGGTCGTGGATCGGGTTCGGCGCGGTGGTCCTTCCCGGTGTCACCATCGGGCGTCACGTCGTCATCGGTGCCAATTCGGTTGTCACTTCCGACATCCCGGACTTCAGTGTCGCGGTCGGCGCACCCGCCCGTGTCATCCGTCGTCACGACGGCTCTGCGTGGGTCGACGTCGACCCCGCGTCCTAGGCCTGCAGGTCCCGCGGAGGTTGGCAGGTGGGCATGTGGTTCTCCCGCGCGAACTTCCCCAGTCGCTCGGTGATCGGGATGCCCTCGACGATGCTCTCACTGAACTCGACGAGCTTGCCCGCCCTCATCTGTCCGGCGTAGTCACGCCGGTCCTGCACGTACACGCGGAAGTCCCTGATCCACTCGGGAACGAGTTCCCGTCCCTTTGCCGTTGACGGCACGTCCGAGGCCAGTGCGTCGAGTGTCTCCTCCACGGAGTCGGTGGCCTTGTCGATGATGTCGGCCTTCTTCGCGAGCGCACCGGCATCGTTGGGGTCGATCTTGCTGAGGTCCGCGAGACCCGTGCGGTACGCCGCTGCCTTGCGGCAGGTCGCCTCCGACCTCGCTGACCATGCCTTGTCGGCGATGTTGTTGGCGCTCTCGCGCGGGGCGAGCACGAATGCATAGAACCACATGAAGACGATGAACGCCCCGGCGGCGATCTTTGCGGCCAGGGCGAGCGAGCGTGACATGTCAGGCACCCTTCGGTCTGTAGGTCACGGCGAGGTGGACGACGGCGAGGAACGCACCGAGTGCCACGGAACCGGCGCCCACCTGCCAGCCCTGTTCCCAGCCGAGCGCGCGGTCGAGCGAGGCACGTCCGGGGCCGCAGACGGCAATCGCTGACGCAACGACAATGATCGACGCGCAGTACTCCCACCCGCCGTTCGGGAGGAAGATGAAGAATCCCACACGCCAGTGGACGGTGATGATGGCGACCAGCATCGTGGCGACGGTCGCGGCACAGGCAACAGGCGTGGCCAGACCGACCGCGAGCAGGATGCCCGCGAGGATCTCGGTGGACGCGGCGGTGCGGGCCTGTACTCCCGGCCACTTCATGCCGATGGATGCGAACCAGCCGGTCGTGCCCGCGAGGCCGCTCTTCACCTTGTTGAGCCCGTGGTACGCGAGGAACAGGCCGAAGACCGTCCTGAGCAGGAGAAGTGTGCTGTCGAATCTGTCCATGTGAACTCCGTTGCCCTCGCGTGGACGGCGTGACTGACACAATAGGCAGGGTGAGTGCGGAAAGTGTCGACGTCGAATCACGTTTCCGCCGCGGTGTCGGATTGATCGCGAACCTTGTGCGATTGCAGAGGGCGCCTTTTGTGGTTGCGGTGTCGGGGGCGGCGGTGTTTGCGCTCTGCACGGCCGGTTCGTCGCTCGGCGTGAGATGGATGATCGACAATGTCGTCGTCGCGAGGTTCGAGAAGGGGAGTGTCACGGTCGCCACGGTCGTCGCCGCGTGTCTCTTGATCATCACCATCTCGGCCGTGAGGGCGGCGGGCGTCGTCGTGAGACGGACGTTTGCCGGCCGGACGGAGTGGGGGGTGGCCGAGAAACTCGGCGTGCAGGTGGTGAAGAGGTTCGCGGACCAGCCGGTCGCGTGGCACCGGAGGCACCAGACCGGCGACCTCGTCGCCAGGGCGAACGTCGACGTGGAGGCAGCAGTGGCAGTTCTCGCCCCGTTGCCGTACGGCAGCTCGGTCGTGCTGCTGCTCGTGGCCAGTGCCGTCGGGCTCACGGTCATGGACGTCGTGCTGGGGGCCGTGGCCCTGGTCGTGCTCCCGCTGCTCGTCTTCATGAATGTCGGGTACCAGCGGCGTGTCGACAAGCACTTTGACGAGGCCCAGAAGCAGATGGGGCGGCTCTCCGAGGCGGCACTGGAGAGCTTCGAGGGCGTGGCGGTCGTCAAGGCATTCGGCGCGGAGGTGAGAGAGACCGAACGCTTGTCGGAGATCACCGGCCTGTTGAGGGACGCTCGCATCAAGTCGATGCGGGCGAGGGCGACCTTCGAGATGATGCTCGACACGGTTCCCTCCATCGCCAACCTGTTCCTTCTCGCCGTTGGTGCCGTGCGGGTGCGCTCCGGCGACATCACCGTGGGTGACCTCGCGGCTGCGATGTACCTGTTCACCCTGTTGGTGATTCCCCTGCGGCTGATCGGTTACGTGTTCTCGGAGATCCCCCATTCCTATGCCGGGTACAGACGGGTGCGGCAGGTTCTCGATGACCCGCTCGTCGAGGACCCGCGTCTCTCGCTCGGGACGGCTGCCGCGGGCATCGCGGTCAGCGCACGCGATGTCACCATCCGGCACATACCGGAGGTCGCTGTCATAGAGCACGCGGACTTCTCCGTCAGGCGGGGAACCCTGACGGCGCTCGTCGGTGCCACGGGCTGCGGGAAGACCACATTGCTCGAGGCGGTCACGGGGCTGGTGCCGGTCTCGTCCGGTGCGATCGACGTAGTCGAGGGCGGCGCGACACTCGTGTTCCAGGAGGCGTTCATCTTCTCCGAGTCAGTGCGCTTCAATCTCTGCCTCGGCGCGGACACCGGCGAAGGGCTCATCGCGGAAGCGCTCCGGGTTGCCGATGCCGAATTCCTGCTCGATCTGGAGAACGGTCTCGACACGTCACTGGGTGAGCGCGGCGTGAGCCTGAGCGGCGGGCAGCGCCAGCGACTGGCGCTCGCCCGTGCACTCGTGCGGAGACCGCGACTTCTTCTTCTCGATGACACCACGTCGGCGCTCGACCCGTCCACCGAACTTCGGGTGCTCTGCAACCTCGTCGCGAGTGACCTGGCCGGGACGATCCTCATGGTCGCCTCGCGCCCGTCGGCCATCGCCGTTGCCGATGACGTCATCTTCATCACCTCTGCCGGGAGGGTCGTCCAGGGAACGCACGACCAGTTGGTCGTGAGCAATGCCGACTACCGCTCGCTGATCGAGGCGTTCGACGATGACCGGCGGAACGCAGAGGTGCAGGGATGACCGAGGCGGATGGTTCACGGGGCACGTTCGGGGTCCTCGGGCGCAGTGTCGAGATTGCCCCTGCACTCCGGCACGGCTTCGGCACGACCTTCGCGCTCGCGGGTGTCGGTGCCGGGGCTCGCGTGGCGATCCCCATCCTCCTGCAGCTCGCAATCGACCATGGCGTGCGGTCCGGCGATGTCCGTGTTGACTACGTGGTGCGGTTGGCTTTGATCGGCGCGTGTCTCGTCGTCGTCACCAGCGTCTGCCAGCGTGCCGCAGTCGTGCGCCTCGGGATGCGCTCGGAGTCGGCGCTCTACACGCTGCGGGTGACATTGTTCTCGCACATCCACCGTTTGAGCCTCGCCGACCACAACGACGAGAAGCGCGGCGCCCTGGTCAGTCGTGTCACCAGCGACATCGAGACGCTCCAGCAGTTCTTCAGCTGGGGCGCTCTCGCGTTCCTTCTCGACGGAACATTGATGATCGTCGTCGCTGCGGTCATGATTTCCTACGACTGGATGCTGAGCCTCGTGGCCTTCGCCATCGCCTCGCCGCTCGCAATGGTGCTGCGCACCGTCCAGAGGCGTCTGGTGAGGGCGTGGGCCGAGACGCGCGAGGTGACGGCCGACGTGGTCGGGTCCGTGTCAGAGATGACCTCCGGGACCGAGACACTGCACGCGTATGGCGTCGCTCACCTGCCGGTGGGGCGTGTGGGGGACCTCATGCGGTTGCGGACCCGGAAGTACGTGCGTGCCTCCGTGATCGGGGCATTTCTCTTCCCGTCCGGTGAGTTCTTCTCCGTTCTGTGCGTGAGCGGTGTCGTTGCGGTCGGAGTTGCGCGTGGTCCGGCCGGCGGACTGACCTCGGGAGCGCTCGTTGGGTTCATCTTCCTCACGTACCGTTTTCTCGAACCGGTGGCGGAGTTCACCGAGGTCTTTGACCAGACGCAGAGTGCCGTCGCCAGTCTCCGCCGTGTCATCGGCGTGCTCGACACCCCCATCGGGCCTCCTCAGCACCCCGAACCGAAGGCCCTGCCGGACGGACCGATCGGCATCGACATCCAGCATGTTTCCTTCGCGTACAGGAGCCGGTCCGCCGATGCCCCCGAGGACCTCGTTCTCCATGACGTGACGCTGAGGATCCCCGCGGGCCAGGTGGTGGCGGTGGTGGGAAGGACCGGTTCGGGGAAGACGACTCTCGGCCGTTTGGTCGCCCGGTTCGCCGACCCATCGAAGGGACGCATCCTCCTCGGTGGTGTGGACGTCGCCGACGTGTCGAACGATGACCTGCGGAACCGGCTCATGGTGGTGCCACAGGAGCCGTTCCTGTTCGACGACTCGATCCTCTACAACCTGCGCTTCTCGCGCCCCGACGCAACCGAGCAGGAATGTCTCGATGCTCTTCTCTCGCTCGACCTCGGTGACTGGGTCGACGGTCTGCCGGAGGGTCTCGGGACACGGGTGGGGCAGCGGGGCTCCTCGCTGTCGGCGGGTGAGAGGCAGTTGGTCGCTCTTGGTCGTGCGGCAATTGCCGACCCGGACATCCTGATCCTGGACGAGGCGACGTCGTCAGTCGATGCTCTCACCGAGGTGCGGCTGTCGCGCGCACTCGAGAAACTGTCGCGCGGGCGCACCACGCTGACCATCGCGCACCGCTTGTCGACGGCCGCGCGTTCCGACCGTGTCGTCGTGCTGGAGGGCGGGCACGTCGTCGAGGACGGGAAGCACGAGGAGCTGCTCGCCGCAGGGGGCCTGTACGGAATGATGTATGCCTCCTGGATCGCCGCCACCACAATGGAGACGTCATGAGGAGAGTCCTGGTGGTCGTGGTGGCGGTGGTGGGGCTCCAGTCGTGCTCGGGCGGCGACACACGACCGCTGTGCGCCGGGCGAACCTCGGTGTCCGAGTACGTCCTGCGGTTCGGCCAGGGTCTGGCGAACTTCGACGACCAGTTGTCACTGTCTCTCGAGGCGGACAGTGTGAGCGCGCTGGATGTCACCCTTGCCGCACGGGACACCGAGTCGACGAGGGTGTCCGCCGAGTCGCTGTCCGCGAAGATCGGTGCGTTCATCGGTGTGATGAATTCCCATGACTGGTTGGTCACCGAGGCGCTCGACGACCCGAAGGCCGTGTCGGCATCGGATGACCTCGCGACCGAGGAGTCGCTGCGCGAGGCGAACACCATCGAGGCACTCGTGCTGAACACGTGCGGCACGTCGCCGACGGTGGCGGCACCACTCGACTCGGTGGAGACGCTGCCGCCCCCGTCGTTCCAGACTCCCGCCGACACGGCTCCCGACGCCGGGGTTCCCGACGACACAAGTGACGCGACAGCACTCGGGCGCGCCGTCGGAATCCAGTTCGGTCTCACACTCACCCAGAAGCAGGTGGAGTGTCTCGGTCTCGAACTCCAGAAGGTGAGTGACGGCACTGAATCCTTCAGTTCACCGAACCAGTACCAGCAGCAGTTCCAGCCCGCGTTCGACGCCTGCGGGATCGCGTTCGAGGTCCCGGGGTCGTGAACCGCGAGGTGCTCATGGAGCTCGTGTTCGTGCGTCACGCCGAACCCGAGTGGGCAAGGGACGGTCTCAACATCGACAACCCACCCCTGACCGAGCGGGGTGCGAAGCAGGCCGGACTCGTCGCTGGTCGTCTCGCCGCAGAGAAGTTCGACGAGGTGCTCGTCTCGCCGTTGCTGCGCACCAGACAGACGGCCGCGCCGCTCCTCGGCGCGCTCTCGCGGGAATTGGTGATCGAGCCGTGGTTGGAGGAGATCAGGAACCCGATCTGGCACGGCACACCCGTCGAGAAGGCGAGCGCGGCCTACGAGGCGGAGAAGGCAAAGACGTCCCACGACCGTTGGTCGGGCCTCGACGGCGGGGAACCGGTGTCGGACTTCGTCGACCGCATCAACATCGGTTGCTCGCTCTTCCTGGAGGAACGCGGCGTCGTGCGCGAGCGTGTTGACATGCCCGTCTGGCATCTCACCGACGCCTTCGTCCCGGGTCTCCACGTGTGTCTCATCGCCCATGCCGGCACGAACAGCGTGTCGTTGTGCCACCTCCTCGGCCTCCAGCCGACTCCGTGGGAGTGGGACCGGTTCGTGATTGGTCACGCCTCGGTCACCCGCGTCCAGATGTTCGAGCTGGGTGACGGTGTCACGTTCTCGCTCACGAGGCTTTCCGACAACGAGCATCTTCCCGGGGAACTTCGTACGTACTGACCGCCCCGTGACGCCTAGTCTTCGGGGATGACGCAACCGCAGGACCTGAACCCTGACGCCCTGAAGATGATGTCCTTCACCGTCTTCAGCAAACTGGAGGGCGCAGTCACGGCCGGGATGATCCATCTCGGTGACACCCTCGGTCTGTACGCAGAACTCGCCCGCCGCGACCGACCTGTCGGTGTGGCAGAGCTCGCGTCATCACTCGGACTCCACGAGCGATGGGTGCGGGAATGGGCGAGCAACCAGGTCGCGGCCCGCATTGTGTCGTGCGACGACATGAGCGACCCGTCGCTGCCGCTCCATCTCACGCCGGAAGCGAAGTGCGTGCTCGCCACCCCCGGGCACCCCGCCTTCGGCATGGGCATGTTCCATCGTCTTCCCCAGACAATGGGCGCGCTCACCGAGATGCCCGGGAGTTTCACCACGGGTTTGGGCCACGACTACGACAGTCACGGACCGGAGGGTGCCGTCGGCATCGAGCGGAGCTTCGAACCGTGGAACCAGAACTTCCTGATCCCCGTGGTGATCCCAGCACTCGACGGGGTGAAGCAGGCGCTGGAGAAGGGGACCCGCGTCGCCGACATCGGTTGTGGTGCCGGAGGAGCGGCGATCCTGCTCGCGAGGACCTTCCCCGAGTCGACAGTGGAGGGCTTCGACATCTCGCAGCACGCCCTGGAACGGGCGCGCGAGCGCAAGGCGGAATCCGGTGTGGTGAACGTCGATTTCCATGACCCGAGGGACCACGCAATCTCCGAGGACGGTTCGTACGGACTCGTGTGCACCTTCGACTGCATCCATGACATGACCCATCCGTTCGAGATGATGCAGACGATCCGCAGGGCGATATCGGACGACGGCACCTGGTTGCTGGTGGACATCAAGGCGCTCGACACGCTCGAGCAGAACGTCTCGCGGAATCCGATGGCGCCGCTGCTCTACGGGATCAGCGTCCTGAGTTGCATGTCGTCGGCGATGTCGGCGCCGGACGGTGCCGGGCTCGGCACCCTCGGCCTGCCCGAGAGCAAGGCCCGCGAGATGGCCCATGCGGCCGGCTTCACCCGGTTCCGCAAGCTCGACGTCGAGCACTCGGTGAACGCGTTCTACGAGATCAGGCCCTGAATGACGAAACCCGACGGGCACCGGATCAAGTGCACCGTCGGGTCTCGCGTGACCCTGGATCAGGGGTCGAACTGTGGGATGTGTCACGCCGCGGGGCGGGCCTCCGTCACGTTGCAGGCATCAACCGACTTCACCATCAGGTACGGGTTGACGGCGTCGCCACCGCGGGGATGAACCTCGAAGTGAAGGTGCGGGGTGTTGGTGTCGCCGGTGTGACCGACGAAACCGATCACCTGACCGGCCTTCACCTTCGTGCCGACCGTGATGCCGTCGGCAAGGTTGCGCAGGTGGCCGTAGAAGAAGTAGGTGCCGTCGGCGGCCGTCAGGCGGAATCCGTTGCCGGCCAGCTTGTCGTTGCCCTCGGTGTAGATCTTCGTGATCGTGCCGTCGACTGCTGCGTAGACGAGCTTGCCCTCGGGAGCGATGATGTCGACGCCGAGGTGCAGGCGACCACCGCCGCGCGGTGCGTGCCACGTGTCGACGAAGTTGCACTGACCCTGCACGGGAAAGACGGAGATGGTCACGGCGGGCGGGTCGATGAGCCCGAGCTTCAGCGCGGTGGCGGCATCAGCGACGCCGGTGACGTTCAGTCCGTTCGCTGACTGGTACTTCTGCAGCGCCACGGTGGTGGCGATGCCGAACACGCCGTCGACGCCGCCCTTGACCTGGATGCCCGCGCCGACGAGGGCCTTCTGCAGAACCACGACGGAGTCGCTCTTCTGGCCGCGGGCGGGGAGAGTGTCGAGCGTCAGAGGGGCAGTGACGGCAGCAGCGGCGACCGGCGCGGGAGCGGCAGGTGCCGCGGGCGCCACCAGGCCGAGTGCGCGAGCCGTCGCAACGTCGAGCAGGCCGCTCGCGGTCAGACCCTTGGCGATCTGGAACGCGGCGATCGTCGCCGTCGTGCCGGAGCCGAAAGCGCCGTCGACGCCACCCTTCACAGCGAAGCCCGCGGCGACGAGGGCCTTCTGCAGGACGACGACGTTGTCGCCCTTGTTGCCGCGCACGGGCAGGTTCGCCTCGGTGAACGCGAACACGGGTGCCGCAACGGTGGTGGTCGGGGCGGCGGTCGTGGTGGGGGCGGCGGTCGTCGTGGGGGCAGCGGTCGTGGTCGTCGCGGCCGCAGACAGCTTGAGAACCTTCGCGGTCGCAGCGTCGACAACACCGGTGACGGGCAGTCCGACAACCTTCTGGAACGTCTTGAGAGTGGCGAGCGTGCGCTTGTCGAAGGTGCCGGTGGCACCGCCCTTCAGCGTGAAACCGTTCTTGATGATCGCTTCCTGGAGCGCCTTCACCATCGGGCCGGCCTCACCGAACTTCGGCATTCCGGGTGCGGTGTTGGCCGCGGGGGCGGCGGAAATGGTTGCTGCCCGGGCCACGCCGGCGGGGAAGGCAGACGTGGCGACGACGCCTGCTGCCAGTGCTGCGAGTGCGATGGCGATGTTCTTGTGATTGCGGCGCATGTCCTGCTCCCTTGTTGATCCGCAGAAGGGATCGGCAGGGCAGGCAGGAACTTGAGAAATTTCTCACGGAAAATGTTGAGGGAGCCACGGAGAGTGGTGATTGTGGTGGATTGGTCACAGAATGTGGCGAAGAAGGCGGTCCCTGGGGGCTGTGGAACAATCGGTCGCAGTACTCACGGGGGGTGGACATGGCCAGATTGACGGAATTGTCGAGGAGTCTCGAGGGGGCCAGGGTCATCGTCACGGGCGCGGCCAGTGGGATGGGCAGGGCCACCGCCCATTTGTTCGCGGATGAGGGGGCGAAGGTTCTCGTGGCCGACTGGAACCCGGAGGGTGTGACGCGGGTGGTCGATGAGATTTCCGCGACCCACGGTGCCGGAGTGGCGGTGGGCCTGTCGGGTGACGTGTCGCAACCCACCGACCGCAGTGCGATCATCGAGGCGTGCGTCGGCGCCTTCGGTGGGATTGACGTTCTCGTCAACAATGCCGGCATCAGCCGCGTGTCGTCGGTGTTCAGCCCCGAGGAGGAGTTCGGGCGCAACTGGGACGCCACGATCGCCGTGAATCTCTCTGCGCAGGCTCACCTCATCCGGTTGGCCCTGCCGCACCTCATGAAATCACCGACTGGTGGTCGCGTCATCAACATCGCATCCACCGAGGCCTTCGTCGCGACCGGCGGGCTCTCGGCGTACACAGCGGCGAAGCACGGCGTTGTCGGACTGACGAAGAGCTTCGCCGTGGAGTTGGGCAGGCACGGGGTCACCGTGAATGCCGTGTGTCCCGGCCCCATCGACACGGGGATGACCGCGTCGGTGACCCAGGATCGCCGCGAGAAGTACACCCGCATCAAGGTTCCCCTGCGGCGCTACGGCATGCCCGAAGAGGTCGCGCACATGACGGTCAGCATTGCTCTCCCCGCCATGCGGTACATGACGGGCTCAGTGGTGCTGGTCGACGGTGGTCTCGTCGCGAACCACTGACGACGTCACCGTTCACTTCGCCGGGTCGAACAGTTCGGTCAGTCCCGAGGGCGCGTGCGGACCCATCACGAGAGTCTCGAGGATGCCGATGCCGGTCGAGGTGGTGCCGTTGCGGTTGCACGTGACCGTGGAGAGGGTCTGCACATGGACATGGTGCGGAGCCATCGGGTTCTCCACCGGGAGCGCGAACCTGTCGCCGCCCACGACGAGCTCGCCCTTCCACCCACCGTGTGTCCACTCGGGATGCATGTAGCCGAGACCGAACATCTGGAAATGCCTGATGGGCTCGAAGTCGAGGGTGATGCTCTCGTCCTTGAACCGGTAGCGGAGCTGGAAGGACCGCATGTGTCTCGTCCCTGCGAGCCATTCGACGTCGTACTCCACCGACCACGCCTGCTTGACGCTCTCGGTTCCGTCCAGGACGGCACCCGAGTGGTGCCATCTCTCTCCGTCGCCGTACTCGTTGATGTCGAACATCGTGCCGAAGCCGTCGAAACACACCGGCGCCCACAACCAGTAGAACTGCGGGCTGGCGTTCAGGGGTGCGCCGAGCTGCACTCTCTCTCCCACGTTGCGGATGCCCCATGACCTGTCGCGGCTCCCGACGACTGTCTGCGCGTCCACTTCGATGCGGTCCCCGTCCACCTCGATCCATCCCGTCCACGTGCCGAGTTGCGTGAGGCGCGTGTACTGCATTGACAGCTTGAGTCCGGCCCTCTGCTCGAAGACGGGTTCCTCGAAGGGCAGCGACGATGCCTCGAACACGAGGTCGCAGCGCAGGGAGTGCTCGGGTGAGTCGACCGTGAGGCGGTGCCTCTTCATCGGTTCGAGCACCTCCACCCTCACCGGACCGACTTCCGTGCACTGCAGACGGTCCGCATGGGCGCGCGCGGATGCATGAACGTTGACCTGCTCACCCTTGTGGATGACGGAGAAGGAGGCATCCATCACGCCCCGGTTCGGGTACAGGCCCATCGCGGCGGCGAAGAACACTTCACCGTCGCGTGAGTACCCGTTGTAGAAGTAGCGGTCGTAGTGGTTGGGATCACCGGTGGCGGTGTGCGCGATGGGCAGGTGGCTCTGGTGGATCGGGTAATCATCGAACGACGTGATCATGAATGTGACCGTAGCCACCGGTCACGGGCGGTGCGTCATCGGGTCGGTCGGACGGCTGTTGCGTAGATTTGTGGCGTGAGAGCATCGGTCCGGCCCCGCACTTTCTCCGCGGTGGCGTCGGTCAGTCTCGGTCTGCTGTGCACGATCGTGCTGACGGGCGCACTGGTTCGACTGACCGGCTCGGGGCTCGGTTGCTCGGACTGGCCGAACTGCAACGCACAGCGCTTTGTCGACGTGAGTTCCGGTCATGCGGCGATCGAGCAGATCAACCGCCTCTTCACGGGATGTGTGTCCGCTGCCGTGATTGCTGCCGTCCTCACGTCGTACCTCCGCAGTCCGCGCCGACGCGACCTCGTCCTTCTTTCCTGGGGGCTCGTGGTGGGCGTCGTGGCCCAGGTCATCATTGGGGCGGTCGTCGTGGTGACGGGTCTCAATCCCTACGCGAACATGGCCCACTTCCTCGTCTCGATGTTCCTTGTCGCGTGTGCGTTCATGCTCGAGCGCTCGTCCCGAATCGAGGCGGTGTCCGCTGTGTTGCGTCCCGTGCCCGCGGACGTGCGGGCACTCCACCGGCTCCTCGTTGCGTCGGCATGCGTTGCGGTTGCCACGGGAACTGTCGTGACGGCCACGGGCCCGCACGCGGGGGATGAGGACGCCGTTCGGTTCGGGTTCCAACTCGTGTCCGTCGCGCGGGTGCACAGCGTGTCCGTCATCGTCACGGTCGGATTGTTGGCTGCAACGATGCTGCGACTGCGCTCGGCCCGCGACACCGCGGCACGGTCACTCCGCCAGGCTCTCGGCACGATGGCCTTCGTCGCCGTGCTGCAGGGGTCGATCGGGTATCTCCAGTACTTCACCGGCGTCCCCGTGCTGCTCGTCGGGTTCCACATCGCCGGTGCAACCGCCTTCTGGCTGTCGGTGTGCAACGTGACCTTCGCACCACGTCCCGACGAGGTGCTGCCGGCGGCGTGACGCCGCTCAGTCGAGCTCGGTCACGAGGTCGTACAGATGGTGGCAGTCGTTGAGCGTGAGGACGCTCCTCGTGCCGGCAATCTTGACGGTGGTGATGCTCGTGTTCTCCACCATCATCCACAGTGACCTCTCGGTCCCGAGAATCTCCGCCAGGTAGGCGTTGATCACGCCACCGTGGCAGACCACCGCGATGCACCCGCCGTCGTGCCGCGCGGCCAGAGCCTCGATCCGCGCCGTGACCCTGTCCCGGAAGTTCTGGTCGCCCTCTCCGTTCGGGATCCCGTCCCACCGACCGGTCGCAGACCATTCGACGAACGCGGGGTCGGCGGAGGCGGCCATCTTCCGGAAGACGCCGTGCGACCAGTCGCCGAGCCGCACCTCCTCGAGGTCGTCATGGACGGTCACGTCCAGTCCGTGATGCATCGCCACCTGCAATGCGGTGTCGTGGGCCCGCTTCAGGTGGCTCGAGTAGACGGCGTCGATCCGTGCGTTGCTGAGCCTCCGGCCGAGAGCGGCTGCCTGCCGTTCGCCCTCGGTGTGAAGGGGAGGGTCGCTGCTCTCGGCAGACCCGGGAACGATGTCGGCTGACCGTCCGTGGCGGATGAGCAGCACCCGGCAACCTTCGCCGAGACCACCGTTCAGCGTCGGTTGCGGGACGCTCGTCGAGTCGGGTTGCTGGGTATCGGCTGGATTGGTCATGGTTGCTAGTTTGCCCCCATGGCTGAACCCAACGAAGTACTTCTCGAAGTGTCCGAACGCATCGCCGTGATCACGCTCAACGCGCCCGAGCGGATGAACACCATCTCGGGGCCGATGCTCGACCAACTGTCCGCCCGTCTCCTCGAGGCCGACAAGAACCCGGACGTGAGGTGCATCGTCCTCACCGGGGCGGGCAAGGCCTTCTGTGCGGGTCTCGACATGGCGGCACAGGCGGGCAAGGGCAAGTCCCTCGGTGTCCTCGATGACTCGAACTCGAACATGTCCGAGTTCGACCTGCGAAACGCGCCGCCCGTCGTGCTGCACAACATCGACACGCCGGTGATCTGCGCGTTGAACGGTGGCGCCGCCGGGTACGGCCTGGACATCGCCCTTGGCTGCGACATTCGCATCGCTTCGCGCACCGCAAAGATGGCACCCGGCTTCGCGAAGCGCGGGATCCTTCCCGAGAGCGGTGGCACGTGGTTGCTGCCACGCATGGTCGGCTACGCGAAGGCGGCCGAGATCGCGTTCACCGGGCGCACGCTGTCGGCCGAGGAGTCGCTCGAGATGGGCATCGTGAACCACGTCGTGGAGCCCGAGGACCTCCGTGAGCACGCAATGGCAATGGCAGGGGAGATCGCGGGGAACGCCCCGTTGGCGGTGAGGGCCATCAAGCGGATGATGCGTGCCGCAGAGACCGAGACGTTCGAACAGAACATTCACCATGTGTTCCTCCAGCTGCTGCCGCTCTTCCGCACGCAGGACTTCAAGGAAGGCGTCGCGGCGTTCATCGAGAAGCGGCCGCCGAACTTCACCGGGCGCTGAGTGGACCCATTCCGGGTGCTCGGCGTCCCTCGGGATGCCGACGAGGAATCCATCCGTCGCGCGTTCCGCTCGAGGGCCCGCCTCGAGCACCCCGACACCGGCGGGGATGCCGCACGGATGGCCGCACTTCTCGACGCCTACAACGCGGCGTTGTCGCACGTCCGCGGGACAGCCGGTGAACCGGCACGGGGGAAGGCCCCGAACACCCGGGCAGAACGCGACGTGGCCAGCTTCACCATCGATGCGCTCCCCGTGGTGGCGCACGAGGCTCTGCTGATGGTCGCAGCGATGCTCGGCGATGTCGCCGAGGACGATCCGCCCTATCTCCTCGAGTTCCTCATCCGCGACGGAGGAGATGTGTGGTGCAGGTGTGACCTCGTTCCGGACGCGGGTTCGACAACCGTCTCGGTCACGGTCTCGCCGGTCGGTGACGAGCCACTGGTGCGCTGCGAGCAGGTGAGGGACCTCATCGTCACCGAACTGAACGAGCTCTCGTGGGAGTAGCCGTGTTGCGGGTCAGCGCGCGGTGTCGGCGGCGGCCTTGCGGAGCCGGTCGCTGACGGCGGCCTCGAGCCCCGGTCCGCTCGGGTCGACGGCGATGATGTCCGACACACCGGACGCATCCGCGCCCCGCATCATCTCGTAGAGGGTGGCGGCGTACTCGGTGATGCCGAGACCGACGCCGATGACCACGTTCTCCCGTCCGGCGCGCGACAGGTCGGCGGCGAGTCTCGCTGCATCGCCTTCCGACGAAACGAGATGCACCTTCGCTGCCGGCGCGTAATGGGATGCGAGCATTCCCGGCGCGCGGGACGGCCCGCTCGTGACCGCCACGGGGCGCCCTGCGCATGACTCGATGTCTGCCACCGTGATGGCCCCGGGGCGGAGCACCTGGAGCGCGCCTGTGCAGTCAACGATCGTGGATTCGACGCCCACGTCACACTTTCCACCGTCGAGCACCGCGTCGATCAGCCCGTCGAGGTCGTCGGTGACGTGGGCCGCCGTGGTGGGACTGACATGTCCGAACCTGTTCGCCGACGGGGCGACGACGCCCTCCCCGCAGAGTTCGATGACCCTGAGTGCCGCCGGGTGGCGCGGCATGCGCACCGCGACCGTGTCGCGGCCGCCCGTGATGTCATCACCCGCGAGGGGCGTCCGCTCGAGCAACAGCGTGAGGGGTCCGGGCCAGAAAGCGGCGGCGAGCAGTCTCGCCGCGTCGTTCAGGAGTCCGAACCGCGATGCCATCTCGAGGGAGGAGACATGGACGATGAGGGGATGGTCATGCGGACGGCCCTTGGCGGCGAAAACGCGCGAGACAGCCTCATGGTCGGTGGCGACAGCCGCGAGGCCGTAGACGGTCTCCGTGGGCAGGCCGACGATGCCGCCGGAACGGAGTATGGCCGCTGCCTCGTCCGCACTCGAGATGACCGGCGTGACCGTCACACCGCGCCGAGGAACTCGAGGACTGCGTCGATGAATGCGAACGACTCGGGTGTCGCGAAGTGGTCCGTGTTCTTCAGCACCACGAGCCGCCCGTTCGGGAATGCCGACGCGAGCTTGTCGGC
>JBEGQK010000062.1:0-3959 GCA_041180985.1 Actinomycetota bacterium | reverse complement strand
GCCTCGTCAAGGACGACACCCTGGTCGTGAAGCGCCGTTCCGTAGGCCCACAGGTCGTTCGACCGTTGGCCGAGAAGTTCGACCGCGGTCGATGCGTCGGCAATCGTCGACGACCAGTGCTCGACGAGAGCATCGACCCGCGCGCCACGACGGTCCTCGAGCCTTCCGTCCGAGCTTGTCTTCAACGTGGCGTACATCGCCGTGCCGGCAACGATGGCAGTGGTGCCGACCGTGACGAACACGTTGATCATCATGCTGCGGTCCTTGGCGACCTTCTCGCGACGGCGCTCGCGTCGGATCATGCGCATGAACCAGATCCGGCGCTTCGTCTCGGCTGCCTCCTCGGCGGAATCCATCTCGCCTTCCGCGGCAAACACCGCGCTCTCCACGGCGGCGTCGGAGGGTTCGCCCGCACTCTCGGGTTCTTCGGGCGCCGGCGGGTCAAGATTGTCGCTCACGCCCATTGACAGTAATTCACCTCCCCGGGCAAACCGGACGACGGCTCACCCGGGGAGGGAATCAACACGTTGGGCTCAGGAACCCAGCGTCAGGTTCGGACCGTTCCACACCCGCTTGGAACCATCCGTGAAAAGGGCAACAACCGTGAGCGTGTGGGTGCCGGTTTCCTTGGCGGTGACAGATGCGACGACCTTCCCACCTGACACGCGAGCCAGACGCGACGTCACCAGGGTGCCGTCTTTGCGCAACTGGACCGCGTACTTCGTGGGCTTCCTGCCGGTCGTTGGGACCGCCACATTGACGGACACGTTGCGGCCCGTCGTCATCGTAACGACGGCCGAGGCGACCCGGGTGTCGAGACCCGCGGTCTTCACGGCCGTCACGGCCGACTTGCTCTTGCCGACGGCCGACACCGCGGCAACCGAGAAGCGGTACCCGATACCGCGCTTGAGACCGGTCACGGTGCACTCGACATCCGTCGTGGTGCAGCCGGCACCGGCCGGCGTCGAGGTCACGACGTACTTGGTGACCTTGCTGCCTCCATCATCGGCATTCGGCTGCCATGACACCGTTGCATTTGCTCCGGCGATGGCGGCATTCACATTGGTCGGGGCCGCCGGGACGACAGGTGTTCCGGAAACCTTGAACACTGCCGTCGTTCCGCTGAGTTCGTTCGACACGATCACCAATGGCGAACCGTTCGGGCTGTCTGATGCCTTGATGAAAAGGACGCCCTCGGGCGAGACGTCACCGGCGGGTGCACCTCCGGTTGAGAAGTTCGCTCCGCCTACCCCTGTGAACTTCGAGGTGTTCAGGTAGTCGAGATACTGCGGGGACTTCGGGTCGGTGATGTCGAACGCCATCACTCCACCAATGCGCTCCAGCCCGACGAACGCCAGCGTGCGTCCGAACGCATATCCGAACCCGAGACCCTCGGGTTCCGGGCCTTTGTTGTCACTCCGCGTGTCCTTCGCGTTGACGGCACCGGTCGAGGTGTTCCAGTCAGAACCAAAGTTGTTCGGCAACAGGGTTGCGATCTTCTGCTCGATGAGATCGCCGGTGTCGGCGACCAGAACAGCCGACCCAACGGTGGAGTCTGCAGCAGGGCGCTTCCAGATGGTCATTGACCTTGCGCCCAGTGAGTAGAGGCTCGTGAAGTCCGTTGCACTCGTTGCGGTCTTTTCCGTGCCGCCGTTCGTGTAGGTGGCCGGGAAGAACCTGGTGACGCCGAGACGACCCAGCTGGGCATTTGCCGAAACTGCCGACGGGATGTTCACACCGTCCACGCCGACGCTGCCGACGCGTGCATCCTCTGCCTGCAGGCCCGCGCTCGCGGCTCCGCCAAGCAGGCACTTGTACTCACGTGCGTCACCCTCGTTGGCGGTGATGAAGTACTCGGTCCCGTCGGAACCCTTGAACGTGTGGATGTTGTCCGGTTCGTACATGCCCTTCACCGGCCAGTTTGCGATGGCGACAGCGGAGTCCTGGTCAGAGGGATCGAGGCCGTTCCCGGCAACCGAGTGGTCCTTGTACCCCAGACCCATGATTCGGCGGATCGACTTCGATGCAATGTCAACTTCGGCCACCGCGTTGTTCTCCTGCAGGGTCACGAATGCGGTCTTTGAGTCGGCACTGATGGCGATGTATTCGGGCTCCACGTCCTGTGCCACAGTGGCATTGGGTCCGTAGATGCGGGCGCCTGCGGTGCGGATCTCGTCTGCATAACCGTTCAGGAACGAGAAGTCGAGCGTTGTGACAGCAAGATTCTTGGATTCCAGGTCAATGATCGAGACGGAACCGTGCGGGTCCTTCGTTGTCGGAAGGACACCGTTCTCCAGGCAGTAGTCGGCCGGTTCGCCTTCGTTGGCGGACAACACGTAACGGCCGTCGGGCGTGAAGTGCACGGAATCCGGGAGGCTGCCCACCGTCACACCCTTCGGTGCGCGGGGATCAATCTCGCCGTCAGTGTCGGTGATGATGATCTTGCCGGCTGCCTGGTTGTTGCCGTCCACTGATGTCGCAGCGGCAACGTAGCCGTTCTTCGACGCGACACTCTGCACGCCAGTGACACCAATCGCTTCGAACGAAATGCTCGACAGTTTGGTGGGTGCCGTGGGATCTTCGATGCTGAAGACGTCGATTCGGTTCGTGAAGCCGTTGGTGACGAAGACCCGCTTCGTTTCTGGATCGAACGCGCTGATTTCGGAGCCCGCAAGACCCATCGTGGAGTTCATGCGGCCGAGGTACTCGAGCGTTATGCCCGTTCCGGCTTTGGCGATGGTCACTGTCCCTGCCGGTCCGACCGCGGTGACGAGGGGCGTCACCGCGAGAGAACCGAGCATGAACCGACCCAGGATTTTCCGTGAGGTGGTGTTCATGCGGGCGAAAAGTAGGCGGAGCGGGTGTACCCCAGGTTGCCCAAGAGAATCACGAAACTGAAATCGCCGTGAACTGGTCAGTCCATCATGGCTCCTCGTAGCCTGAACGGACGCGCCAGGGAGGCCCCGGATGATCGAGATGAATTGGTTCATGCCCACGGGCGGAGACTCACGTGACGTCCTGCCCGATGCCGGCAGCAACCGCGCACCCAGCGTTCAGTACCTGCAGCAGATTGCCCAGGCCTGCGAACAGCTCGGGTTCGAGGCGGTGCTCACCCCGTGCGGCACCGGTTGCGAGGACGCATGGATCTCCACGGCAGCGCTTCTCGCCGTCACGGATCGTCTGAAGTTCCTCGTGGCGTTCCGTCCCGCTCTCCTCACCCCCACCCTGGCTGCCCAGATGGCAAGCACGTACCAGCGCGTCTCGAACGGTCGCCTGCTCGTGAACATCGTGACCGGCGCGGAGCAGGCGGAGCTCGCGCGGTTCGGTGTCACCGAGGACAAGGCAACGAGGTACGCGCGCACCTCCGAGTTCGTGAAGATCATGCGCGGTGCATGGTCCGGCCAGCCGTTCTCCTTCAAGGGCGACTTCTTCGACGTCACGGACGCGACAACGCGCGACGTGCCGGACCCCGTGCCGCCGATCTACTTCGGCGGCGCCAGCGAGGAGGCGGAGAACGTCGCTGCGGAGACCATCGACCTCTATCTGTCGTGGGGTGAGACACCGCAGGCGCTGAAGGAACGCATGGACCGGGTCGCAGCGAAGGCAGCGTCGTTCGGCCGCACCATGCGTTTCGGTGTCCGGTTCCACGTCATCGCCCGCAAGACGAGCGAGGAGGCGTGGGCAGTCGCGGACAACATCCTTGCCTCGATGTCACCCGAGGCGATCGCCGCGGCACGCGAGGACTTCATGAAGACGCAGTCCGTCGGCCAGCGCCGTCAGTTCGATCTCCACGGTGGCGACATGTCGAAGCTCGAGATCCACCCGAACGTGTGGGCCGGCATCGGCCTCGTTCGCGGCGGAGTGGGCACCGCGCTCGTCGGCAGCTACGAGGAAGTCGCCGACCGCATAGAGGAGTACCACGCACTCGGCAACGAGGCCTTCATCATGTCCGGGTACCC
>JBEGQK010000061.1:0-2811 GCA_041180985.1 Actinomycetota bacterium | reverse complement strand
CATCGGGCGCGAACTGGGCACGCTCGAGCTGCGCAGCCTGTTCACGGGCGATCACGACGCGAACGACGTGATCGTGCAGATCAACGCGAAGGACGGCGGTGTCGACGCCCAGGACTGGGCGGACAATCTCCTGCGCATGTACACGCGCTGGGCGGAGCGCCGCGGTTTCACGGTCGAGGTCGAGGACGTCAGCCCCGGCACGGAGGCCGGAATCCTCTCCGCGGAGTTCACCATCCGGGGTCGTTACGCGTACGGCCTCATGACTTCCGAACGCGGCACCCACCGACTGGTGCGCATCAGCCCGTTCGACAACCAGGGTCGCAGGCAGACGAGCTTCGCGACCGTGCAGGTGTGGCCGGACATGGAGGCGCCGGACATCGAGATCAACGAGAGCGACATCCGCATGGAGGTCTTCCGTGCATCGGGCGCCGGTGGCCAGCACGTGAACAAGACGTCGTCGGCGGTGCGTCTCATCCACGAGCCGACGGGAATCGTGTCGGCGAGCCAGGAGGAACGCAGCCAGCTGCAGAACCGCGAGAAGGCGCTCACCCGACTGAAGGCGATGCTCGCCGCGAAGATCGAGGAAGAGCACCAGGCCGAGCGTGACCGCATCGCAGGGAAGACCGCGATGGTCGGATGGGGAAGCCAGATCCGTTCGTACGTTCTCCAGCCGTACCAGATGGTGAAGGACCTGCGCACAGAAGTGGAGTCCGGGAATGTTGCCGCCGTCCTCGACGGTGATCTCGACCTCTTCATGGAGGGATACCTGCGTTGGCGCAGGGAGCAGGCGGGATAGGCCGCCCCACGGCCTCCGTGACCCACTGATAGGTTCTGAGTCTTCATGATCCGTCTTGAGAATGTCTCCAAGATGTACGGCAACGAGACACTTGCCGTGCGTGATGCGTCCTTCGACGTGGCAAAAGGCGACTTCGTGTTCCTAGTGGGACCGTCAGGATCCGGCAAGTCCACACTCCTTCGTCTGATCAACAGGCAGGAGCGTCCCGAACGGGGAAGCGTCTATGTGGCCGGCCGCGACATCAACGAACTGCCGAACAGCCAGATCCCGTACCTGCGACGCACCATGGGCAACGTCTTCCAGGACTACAAGTTGCTCCCGAACAAGACGGTGTTCGAGAACGTCGCGTTCGCGCTCGAGGTCATCGGCAAGCCGAAGCACGTGATCGGCCAGCAGGTTCCGGCCGTTCTCGACTTGGTCGGCCTCGCCGGCAAGGAGGACCGTTTCCCCCACCAGTTGTCAGGCGGCGAGCAACAGCGAGTGTCCATTGCGCGGGCTTTCGTGAACCGGCCGATGATCCTGCTCGCGGACGAGCCCACGGGCAACCTCGACCCGGCAACGGGTGAGGGCATCATGGGCCTGCTCGAGGCAATCAACCAGATGGGAACCACCGTCGTGATGGCCACCCACGACCACCGTGTCGTGAACCAGATGCGCCGCCGCGTGATCCAGCTCGACCGTGGTGTCATCGTCCGCGACCAGGAGAGGGGCGTGTACGAATGATCCAGCGCATCTCCTATGCACTGCGCGAGACGCTCGCGAACTTCCGCCGCAACGTCACTCTCTCGGTCGCCGCCGTCATCACCTCGGCCGTGTCGCTCCTCCTCGTCGGGACCACCTTTCTCATCCAGCGGTCCTTCGACAACCTGCTCGTCCAGTGGAAAGGCGACGTCGGCATGATCGTGTTCGTCCGCCCCGACGTGCAGACCGATGCCCTCGCGTTCATCGAGCAGACCCTCAAGTCCCAACCGAACCTGATCGACGTCACGAAGCTCAAGTACCTCGACAAGACCGCAAGTTACGAGGAGGCCAAGAGGGTCTTCGCCGGTGACCCGACGACGCTGTCGTTGCTCTCCATCGACACGGTGCCCACCCAGTTCAAGGTCGTCCCGAAGACGACCGACCCCGAGCTGGTGCGGAATCTCTCGAACCAGTTCCGCGGTCTGCCCGGCGTGTCCGGGGTGGCGCTGGCGGAGGACGAGTTCGAGGTCATCAGCACGCTCTCCGGTTTCGTCCGAACGGTCACGATCGGAATGTCGCTCGTGCTGCTCGCCGTCGCCGTGATCCTCATCTGGAACACCATCCGCACGGCGATCTTCGCCCGGAGGCGCGAGATCGAGGTGATGAAGCTCGTCGGTGCGACGGACTGGTTCATCCGCGTTCCGTTCATCCTGGAGGGCCTCGTGCAGGGTCTCCTCGGCGCCATCGTCTCGTGCGGCGGCCTGTGGGCGCTCAACTCGGCGTGGACGAACGGCATCTCGAAGTTCAAGTCCGGCACAGGCGTCACGTCGTTGGTGGTCCCTGACGGTTACGCGAACGGTGTCATGATCTCGTTGCTGGTCATCGGCGCGCTCGCCGGCGGCATCGGTTCCGGCGTCGCCTCCAGCAAGTTCCTCGACGTCTGACCCTCCGGCCCCGGCTTCGCCGCGTTCCTCCCGTGCGACATAGGGTCATGTCGTGGACTACCAGGACATCACCCTCGACATCGCCGATGGCATCGCCACCATCACGCTCAACCGTCCGGACAAGCTGAACGCCTTCACCGGGAAGATGATGCACGAGATCATCGACGCATTCGACCGCACGGACGCCGATGACGACGTGAAGGTCGTGATCGTCACGGGTGCCGGCAAGGGTTTCTGCGCCGGTGCGGACCTGTCGTCGGGCGGGGACACTTTCGCCAAGGGCGGCAGCGACATCCAGACGAAGCAGGGCGTCCCGCGCGACGGTGGCGGCCTCGTGTCGCTGCGCATCTTCAACAGCCTGAAGCCCGTCATCGGTGCCATCAACGGCGC
>JBEGQK010000060.1:0-16747 GCA_041180985.1 Actinomycetota bacterium | reverse complement strand
CTCGTCATCGGCGGTGCCATGGGGTTCATCACGCCGGACAGCGGGCTGCGGGTGTGGCGCAGGACGGACTCCTGCCTGATGCCGAGCGAACCGGCGGACTCGAGTCGGTTCGCGAGCCGTTCAGCGGCATCGGCAGATTCGTCATCGACCTGCTCCGGGTGCACGTGGTGCATCGCCTTGACGACGCGGCGCAGCGCGGCGACGAGTCGCGTCATCGACTCGCTCGGCTGGAGATGGTGGAAGTACGGGTGCGGCTGGTTCGTCATGGATCAGGCCAGTGCGGCCTTCACCAATTGTGCAACGAGTGACCCGTCCGCCGACGAGCCGACGCGCGAACGCACGGCCTTCACCACGAGTCCCATCGCCTTCGGTCCCGCGTTCCCCGCGGCCGCCGCGGCGGCAACTTCCTCGGCAACGACCGCGGCAATCTCCGCCTCGCTCATGGCGGCCGGCAGGTACTTCTCAAGCACGGCGAGCTCGGCGCGTTCCTTTTTCTCCGCCTCGGCACGTCCCGCACCGGCGTAGATCTCCGCTGCCTCGGCACGCTTCTTCGCCTCGGCCTGCAGCACGGCGATCACCTGGTCGTCGGACAACTCGACAGCCTCGTCACCGGCGACCTCCGCGTTCGTGATCGCGGACAGCGCCATGCGGAGGGTCGAACGGCCCACCTCGTCACCCGACTTCATCGCCACGGTGAGATCCGACTTGAGGGTGTCCTTCAGTGATGCCATCCGTTCATTCTGCCCCACAACGACGAAAGGGCCGGGGTGTTTCCACCCCGGCCCTCCTCGTGTGAAGGGGAATCAACTCACGATCAGCGCGGTCACCATGTACTTCATGCCCTGCGGCGTCTCGGCGTGGTTCAGGATGTGGCAGTGCCACGCCCAGACGCCCTTGTCCTTGGCCGTGTAGACCACGGTGATGCGCTCGCCCGGCGCCACGTTGATGGTGTCGGCTTCGTACGGCTGGGCGAGGATGTGCCCGTCCTTCGCGACCACGAGGCCACTCGGCTGGTGGAGGTGCATCGGGTGGGTCATGAGACCCTCGTTGTAATAGTGCACGACCATCGACTCGCCGACCTTCAAGGTGTAGGGCGCCGTTGCGGGGAACGACTTGCCGTTCAGCGAGAGACCGATGTTGCCGGCATCGTTCAGCACCATGACGACCTCCTGCTCGGCCTTGCCGTCCTTGTCACCGGTGCGACCGGCAGCGGCCTTCATCGCTGCTGACTTCCAGTCGCCGATGATGAGCGCACCGGCGAGACCGTTCGGGATCTGCACCTGCGCATCGTGGTGCGAGTGGTACATGCCGACGCCGGGCTCGAGCGCCGTGAACTCGTACGTGAACGATTCACCCGGCTTGATTGCCGGCTGGGTGTAGGGGTCCACACCGTCCATCGCGTTCGGCACGCGGATGCCGTGCAGGTGCAGCGACGTCGACTCCGGCAGGTCGTTCTTCAGGACGATCCGTACCTTGTCGCCGACACTCGCGCGGAGCACCGGGCCGGGGATCTGACCGTTGTAGCTCCAGCCCTTCACGACCTTGCCCGGCTCCACCTCCCAGTCGATGATCTTTGCGTCGAGGTTGAACACCTTCGCACCGTCCGCGGCGATGGTGGGGGCGAGTTCCTCGTTGCCCGCGCCGGCGGTCTTCGCAGGGAACTGCTTCGCGACGGCCTCCATCGATGCATCCATCTGCTCGTTCGTCATGGCCATCGTCGTGTCGGTCGCCATGCCGTCATGGCTGCCGACGTTGAGGGTGGCCTTCATGCCGGACTCCTTGTGCCCGGGGACCTCGCAGATCAGCTCGACTGCGCTGCTGACGTTCCCGAGGTCCAGCGTGGCGTTGCCGCCGACGGCGATGTTCCCGACCCGCTTGTTCAGCGCGACTGCGGCCAGGTTGTGCTCGGCAGAACCCGCGTTGTGGATCTGCAGCACGACGTTGCCCGCGGGCACGGACGCAGGTTCCATGGTGATCTTGAACTCCGTGAGCGTGACGCTGACGGTCGTCGATGTCGCACCGCCCCCGCCGCTCCCGTTGGCGACCGCCACCACGCCGATCGCGCCGATGACGAGCACCATCGCGATGACGAGCACCATCATCAACGAGATCAGTGCGCTTCCGTCCGCCAGAGGAGACTTCTTCTCTGCTTCTGTTGACATGTGATTTCCTCCCGGATGCATTCCCGCATCCGTGTTCACCGTACGCCCGCAAACCCTTGTTCCATATGCCTCAAATGGCTTTTCATGCCGTGACACGAGGCACCGAATTTGCACTATTGGCATGGTTCCAATGCGACATGCGACAGCGACAACGGCGACAATGGACGGGTCGTTTGACTGCTGCAGTGACCGAGAGAGTGAAGACGTGACGTACGAGAAGTTTCCCCCCGCACCTGATGGCGGCCAGTTGATCCACACGCGCAGGTACGAGGTACGCACGTACCGCATGGACGAGTCGCGGTTCATCCTCCGGGGTGTCATGTGCGACGAGAAGCCCCCGGGCCTCTACACGGCGGATGACCCGGAGGTGCTGTGGGTCCACCACATGATCGTCGACCTCGAGATCGCGTTCCCCGAGTTCCGCATCGACAGGGTGACCGTCGAGATGAAGGAACACCCGCACTCCCGGTGCACCGGGATCGTGCCCGACTACCAGAAGCTCGTCGGTCTCTCGATCGCGCGTGGCTTCAACAACAAGGTGAAGGAACTCTTCGGTGGTCCGCGCGGATGCACGCACATCGGGGCGTTGCTCGCGGCGATGGCACCCGTGGCGATCCAGAGCGGGTGGTCGATGCGCGCAGGCTCTGCGACGGAGAACACCAAGAGCCGCACGGAGATGACCCCCGAGGAGCGGGAGCGCAGCTACGCCATGAACCTCAACACGTGCCACATGTGGGACGAGAACGGCGACATGGTGAACGAGATCCGGCGCGGTGAGCCCATGGAGGTTCCGGTGTGGATGGCGAAGCGCCTCACGAAGCTGGGCAAGAACCCCGAGGAATGGGACAAGTTCCGCTGACGCGGACCCGGCTACTTCGCGACGGTCGCGAGCAGGTACAGACCGGACACCACGAGAAGCACGAATGCCGGCGCGGTGCCCTTCAGGGTGTCCTTCACCCGGACGTGCGTGAGCGTCGCGACCGCGAAGTACACACAGAGGCACAGACCCGTCAGTTCGGCCGCGCGGATGTTTCCGAACCCGACGGCCACCCCCACGCCCAGAAGGATCTTCACGGCACCGAGGACCGGAACGGCGGAAGCGGGAATCTGCAGGTGCTCGATGGCGGCGAGCGCCTTCGGGTGGCGGATGACGTCGAAGACGGCGGTGGCACCCAGAACGACAAGAAGCACGATTGCGAGCACGTTCGCGACGTTGTTCATGCCTTCTTCCCCTTTGCGAGAACCCTCTGCTCGTGGTCGAGCAGCCACTTCTTCGTGTCGAGCCCGCCCGCGAACCCCGTCAGCGAACCGTTCGCGCCGACAATGCGGTGGCAGGGCAGGACGATGGCGACGGGGTTCCTCCCGTTCGCCGCTCCGACGGCACGCGTCGCCGTTGGGCGCCCGATGCTTGTGGCCTGCTGCGCGTACGAAGCGGTCCGGCCGTACTTGACCTTGGCGAGCGCCCTCCACGCCGCCACCTGGAACTCGGTGCCGTCGAGGTCGAGCTTCACGTCGAACGACGTGCGGGTGCCCGCGAAGTACTCGCGCAGTTGGCGCAGTGTCTCCGCCACAACGGGATGGGACGGTTTCTCGATGACCGTGCAACCCTCGAGCGAGCGCGGCAGGACGTCCGGGGCGAACATCACGTTGTGGAGGCCACGGTCGCTGGCGATCACCACGACGGGACCGATCGGGGCCCTCAGTGTCCCGCTGCAGTACGTCGTCCCCCCGGCCATGCGGCAAGAGTAGACGCAGGCCGCGCGCGGCCCGGAAGCGGTGCTACTTGCTGCCCGGTTCCTTCGGGAGGCCGAGCACGCGCTCACCCACGATGTTGCGCTGGATCTGGCTGGTGCCGCCCCAGATGGTCTCGGAACGCGAGAAGAAGAACGCCGACATCATGCTGCTGACGGGGTAACCCTCGCGACGCTTCTCGCGCGCGGTGCCCGGCCAGTTGCCGTCACCCATGGCGGAGTCGACGAGCATCGACGCAGCGCCCTGGATGTCGAGCGCGAGTTCCATCGCGGCCTTGTGCATCTCGGTCCAGAACATCTTGTTGGTCGCACCGAGTGCCGCCATGCTCGGGTCCTTCTTGCCCATGAGCGTGGTGGAGAGCGAACGGAGGCCGTTGATCTTCAGGATCTGGATCTTCGTGTAGTACTCCATCAGGCGCTGGCGGATGATCGGGTCATTGATGGCGCCGTTCTCCTTGGCGCCGCGCACCATGGCCTTGTACTCGCTCTCGAAGCGGCGGTAGCCGGTGGTGGCACTCATGCCACGTTCGAACGCGAGGGTCGAGTTGGTGACGACCCATCCGTTGTTCACGCCACCGACGACGTTGTCCTTCGGGCAGCGGGCATTGGTGAAGAACACCTCACAGAACTCGGCAGTGCCGTCGGGCTGCACGATGCCGCGCACTTCCACGCCGGGCTGCTTCATGGGGACGAGCAGGTACGAGATGCCCTTGTGCTTCGGTGCGTCCTTGTCGGTGCGCGTCAGGAGGAAGCAGTAGTCGGCGTGGTGGCCCTGCGTGGTCCACACCTTCTGGCCGTTGATGACCCACTCGTCACCGTCGAGGACGGCCTCGGTCTTCAGGCTGGCGAGGTCGGAACCGCTGTTCGGCTCCGAGAAGCCCTGGCACCAGCGCATCTTGCCGTTCAGGATCTGCGGGAGGAACTCCTTCTTCTGTTCCTCGGTGCCCCACTGCAGCAGTGTCGGGCCGACGAGCGTGTCTCCGAAGAAGTCGGCGCGCATCGGCGCCTTGGCGTTTGCGAACTCCTCGGCGAGGACGACACCCTGCATGGTGGTCAGGCCCTTGCCGCCGTACTCCTTCGGCCAGGTCGCGCAGATCCATCCGCCCTGGAACAGCTTCGACGGCCACTCGTCGTTGAACTTCTTGCGTTCCTCGTTCGACATCTCGAAGTCCTTGTCGAACCAGCCCTTCGGGAGGTTCTCGTGCAGCCAGTTGCGGATCTCGGCGCGGAAGGCTTCGTCTTCGGGGGCGTAGGTCAGTTCCATGGTTCGCCAGTCTGTCGGATGTTGCCCCGTTTCCTCCCCATCAAGGGCATGTGACGGTTCACACTCCGTTCACACCCGTCTGACACACCCGAAAACGAGGGTGCGTACCGTCAGTTCATGGCCGACGGGACCCTCCAACTGTCCAACACCGACAAGGCCGTGCTGGACGTGCTGTGGGACTCCGCCGGGCGCGTCCTCGGCCGGGGCACGATCCTGCGCCAGGCCGGACTCGACAACTGCGTGGCGAGGCGGTGCGACTCCTCCATCGTTAACCTTCGCAGGGTGCTCGGGACGGATGCGATCGTGACGGTGCGTCGACGGGGCTGGATGCTGACCGACGACGGTCTTTCGCGCGCCATCGACATGTTCGGGATCCGCCCGGTCAAGCGCGACAGCCTGTGATGACCGCACTTCTCGCAGCGGGCGGTTCGATCGACTTCACGTCGATCTTCCTCGACCTCGGGGTCATTCTCGTCGTGGCCAAGGTCGCCGCCGAACTGGCCGAGCGCATCCGCATACCTGCCGTCCTCGGCGAGATCGCGGCAGGCGTCCTCATCGGCCCCTCCGCACTGGGTCTGGTCGGGTCGACGGATGCAACGAAGATCCTCGCGGAAATCGGCGTCATCATCCTCCTCGCGACTGTCGGAATGGAGACGGACCTGAACGAGCTCCGGCGGGTCGGCCGGGCATCAATGATTGTCGCGGTGATCGGCGTGGTTGCGCCGATGTCCACGGGAATGTTCGCCGGCAAATTGCTCGGGGAATCAACCAACGCCTCTCTGTTCCTCGGCGCGGCACTGGCAGCCACCAGCGTCGGCATCACCGCCCGCGTGTTCGGAGACCTGCACGCCCTGTCATCGACGGAGGCCCGCATCGTCCTCGGCGCGGCAGTCGCCGATGACGTGCTCGGACTCATCATCCTCACCGTCGTCACCCGCGTGGTGGAACAGGGGTCGGTCGATGTCGCAGGGGTCGCGAGCACCATCGGACTTGCCGTCGGCTTCCTCGTGATCGCCACCGCCGTCGGCATCGTCGCGCTGCCGCGGATCTTCGCCGCGGTCGGCGCCAAGTCCCGTTCCACGGCGACGGTCGGGGTCGTGGCGGCCGGCCTGACGTTTGCCTTCTCCGCGGCGGCCAGCACGGCCAACCTCGCCCCCATCATCGGCGCATTCGTCGCGGGCACGGCGCTGGGGCGTACGAAGCATCACGACCGCATCGCCCGTGACTTCACGTCACTCGGGAACGTGTTCATCCCGGTGTTCTTCCTGCAGATCGGCATCGACACCGACATCGGGAAGTTCTTCCAGACCCACGTGTTGTGGGTGGCGGCAGTTCTCACCGCGATTGCCATCGGAGGAAAGTTGGTGGCCGGGCTCGGGGCCGTGGGAACCAACACCGATCGCTTGCTCATCGGCATGGGAATGATTCCGCGCGGCGAGGTGGGCCTGATCTTCGCCACGATCGGGGTGTCGGTCGGGGTCTTTCACGAGGACCTTTATGCGGTCGTCCTGCTCGTCGTCCTCCTGACGACCGTGATCACCCCGCCCCTGTTGAGGTGGAGACTCCAGCAATCCGACCAGGCGTCGGCGACTCCCGACGATTCGGCCGCCACGGAACGTCCCGCGGACGGGTGGATCCAGACGCGGGGGGATTCGGCGGTCCTCGTGGGAATCCCGCCGTCAGCACTCACGCTCGAGATCGCGCTGGACGCAGCCGCGCACGCGTCTTCACTCCAGCCTGACCGCACGTTGATGGAGTGGTTGCACGAGCACCGGATGGTCCCCGTGTCGTGGGACGCGGGCACGACCGAACGATTCGTCCACCTGCTGATGAGCGGCAATGCGAGGTCGTGGAGGCTGCTCGAGATCACGAACGTTCTGGACCGCGCCCTTCCCGAGTTCGCGCGCGCGCTCGACTCCCGTCGGTCGGACTCGAGCGAACTCGACCCCACGCACGTCTCGCGGCTCGCCACTGTGGAATCGATCCGCGAGCGAGTCCGAGTCGTGTCCGTCGATGACTGCTCGCTCGTTCTCGCTGCCTTCCTGGTGGACATCGCCGCCGACAACCACTCGTCGACGCTTCTCCTTGACAATCTCTACGTCTCTGCCGAGGTGAGACGCGACACACTCGCGTTGCTGAGTGCATCCACGTTGATCGGCGCGGCGATCACGGCAGAGCCCTATGAGCACAACCCGAGGGCGATGGCGCAACTGGCTGAGTACCTGGGGTCACCGGCGATGGTGGAGCGTTGCCGCCTGCTGGTGGAGGCCAGGAACGAGATCGTGGACTGGCAGTACTCCATCCTGCTCGAGATCACCACGGGGGTGCAGGAACTCCTCGCCCATCCGGAGTTGCTCGAGGGCGTGGAGAGCTCGCTCGAGTCGATCAGGCGCCGCGACGCGCTCGCGCTGGCTCCCAATGAGTTGGTGCGCGACCGGATCTCGCACGCGGCAGCCGGGTACATCATCGCCCACGACCCCGAGACGATCGTCCGTCACGCCACACTCGTTGAGCCGGCGCCGAGGGGGCGCACGGTGCGCGTCAACGTGGTGGACTCCGGCAGACGCAACGAATGGCTCGTCGACATCGCCACGCGCGACGCCAGGGGTCTTCTCGCGCGCATCACAAAGGTGCTTGCTGATCGCGGGCTGGACGTCGTGAACGCAGACCTCGCAACCTGGCCGGACGGCGCGGTCCTCGACACGTTCACCGTGCGCTCCGACCAGCGACCAAACCCCCAGATGATTTCGTTCGACCTCGATCGCAGTCTCCGGACGCGCGTGGCCGCCCCACGACGGCTGCAGATCGGGCCGGGGAACGGCATCACCATCCGCCTCGACAACAACGCCCACCCGTGGCACAGCGTGGTGGTGATCTCCGGTGCGGACCAACCGGGTCTCCTGCAGGCCGTGGCGGCCGCTTTCGCCCGCGCGAACGTGAACGTGCACCACGCCCGCATCTCCACCGAGGGTGGCGTCATCACGGACCGCTTCGAGGTCAGCGACCGCCACGGTCGCAAGATTCCCCAGTCGACGCTGACCAGAGTCGAATCACTCCTCAGCTGAGGCGGCCCACCCCGGCCGACTTCCGGCCGCTGGACGGGCCGCTTCACACGCCGTTAACACTGCGCACACCCCGGTTCACAGAGTGACCGATTCGCCACACTGCCGAAACATTGGGGCGACCGTTGGGAAACCTCCGTTCCGTACCGTGACGACAGGTTGCAAGAGCAGCCGGTGCATGACGCGAGAGCGACATGGGCCCAACCGTCGCGAGAGCGACTCAAGCAAGGAGAAATGGATCAGTGAAGTTGATCACGGCGATCATCAAGCCTTTCAAGCTCGATGATGTGAAAGACGCACTGAAGTCTGCGGGTGTGCAAGGCATGACCGTCACGGAAGTTCGAGGTTTTGGCCGCCAGGGTGGCCACAGCGAGACCTACCGCGGTTCTGAGTACACCATCGACTTCGTCCCGAAGGTTCGTATCGAGATTGTCGCGGATGACGCGGCAGTCGACAGTGTCGTCGACACGATTCGTTCCTCCGCAGCAACAGGAAAGATCGGCGACGGAAAGATCTGGGTTTCCGACGTCGCACAACTCATTCGAATCCGGACAGGAGAAGAGGGCACCAATGCAATCTGAAGTTCAAATCCTCGGCACACAGATCAACCTTCTGTGGGTCGTCATCGGTGCGGCACTGGTGATTTTCATGCAGGCGGGCTTCGCGCTCGTCGAGACCGGCTTCTGCCGGGCCAAGCATGCGGCGCACGTGGTCAGCACCAACTTCGCGATCTTCGGGCTCGGTTTCATCGGGTTCTTCCTGATCGGTTTCCCGTTGGCATTCGGTGGCTTCAGCTACTCGGCAATCGGCCTCGACAAGCCGGTGGGCGACGCGCTCCTCGGAAGCGGCAACTGGATCTTCCTGTTCAAGGGTGGCTGGGCCCTCTCCGGTGGTGGCATCACCCCGGCACTGCTCGGCTTCTTCCTGTACATGGTCGCGTTCATGGACACGGTGGCAACGATCCCGACGGGATCCATGGCCGAGCGCTGGAAGTGGAGCTCCTTCACGATCTGGGGCGTCTTCTGTGGTGCCATCTACTACCCGCTGTTCGCAGCGTGGACGTGGGGCGGCGGCTGGCTGGCTAAGACCTGGGACACGATGCACCTGGGAGCCGGCTACGTCGACTTCGCGGGCTCGGGCGTTGTGCACATGGTGGGCGGCGTCGCTGCCCTTGCGGGTGCCATCGTTCTCGGTCCCCGCATCGGCAAGTTCGGCGCAGACGGGAAGCCCCGTGCGATCCCGGGCCACCACATCCCGATGGCCATGCTCGGAACGTTCATCCTGCTGTTCGGCTGGTTCGGCTTCAACGCCGCATCCACATTCGCGGCAACCGATGTGCAGTTCGCGACAGTCGCGACCAACACGGCCATCGCCGGCGCGTTCGGTGCTGTCATGGGGATGATCTACATCACCAAGCGCACCGGGAAGCCCGACCCGGGCATGATGGCGAACGGCATGCTCGCCGGACTCGTGGCGATCACGGCTCCGTGCGCGTTCGTGGCCCCCTGGGCCGCGGCCGTGATCGGCATCATCGCCGCGGTGCTCGCCATCGAGACGGTGTTCTTCGTGGAGCGCAAGCTGAAGCTGGACGACCCGGTCGGCGCCATCGCGGTGCACGGGATGAACGGACTCTTCGGAGTGCTCGCCGTCGGCATCTTCGCCAACGGCAGCTACGGCGCGGGGTGGAACGGCTCGGCATCGAAGGGCGTCGCGGGGATCATCAAGGGTGACTGGGGCCAGCTCGGTGCCCAGGCCCTCGGCGGTCTCGTGATTCTCGGCGTGATCTTCCCGATCGCGTACGGCTTCTTCAAGATCCAGAACAAGGTCACCAAGGGTGGCATCCGTTCCGCAGAGGAAGACGAGATCCAGGGTCTCGACATCCCGGAAATGGGCGTCCTCGCCTACCCGGAGTTCGGCTCAAGCCGCATCTAGTCCGTTCCCCTACGAACGGCATCCGGAGCCCGCCCTTCGGGGCGGGCTCCTTCGCGTTCCCAGCCCGGTTGCCCGCGAAACACTCCCGAAATAGACGACAAGTACCGTCTCGGCGTCATCCAGGCAGTAGGGAGCCTTCATGTTCAGCACAGCAACCATCGATTCAGGGGCCACCGCATGGGTGCTCGTCTCCGCCGCCCTGGTGGCGTTCATGACGCCCGGGCTCGCCTTCTTCTACGGCGGCATGGTGAGGTCCAAGAACGTCCTCGGCATGCTGATGCAGAACATGTTCGCCATGGGGCTCATTTCCGTGCTGTGGGCGCTCGTCGGTTTCAGCCTCGCGTTCGGCGGCACCGGCAGTCTCATCGGCAACCTCGACTTCGTCGCCATGAAGGGCCTGGGGTCACTGACGGAACTGCCCGGGTACACCGGTGACTTCGCGCTCGTCGTGCCCGTCCTCGCATTCTTCGGCTACCAGATGATGTTCGCGGTCATCACGCCGGCGCTCATCACCGGTGCAACCGCGGACCGTCTGAAGTTCAGCGCCTACGCGATCCTCATCGGCGTGTGGGCCGTCATCGTCTACCCCGTGGTCGCGCACTGGGTGTTCAGCCCGAACGGATGGCTGTTCAAGCGCGGTGCCCTCGACTTCGCCGGCGGCGCCGTCGTACACATCAATGCGGGCGCGGCCGCACTCGCCGTGATCATGGTGCTCGGCAACCGTCGCTCCTGGCCGCGCGAGGCCATGCCGCCGCACAACCTGCCGTTCACGATGCTCGGCACGGGAATCCTGTGGTTCGGCTGGTTCGGCTTCAATGCCGGGTCCGCACTCGCCGCGAACGGACTCGCCGCACAGGCTCTCGTCAACACCCACCTCGCGGCCGCCGCCGCGATGCTGTCGTGGCTGGCAATCGAGAAGGTGAAGACCGGTCACTTCACGACGCTCGGTGCGGCATCGGGTGCCGTCGCCGGTCTGGTTGCCATCACACCGTGCGCCGGTTTCGTCGGTGGTGTCGCGCCGATCATCATCGGACTCGCCGCGGGCATAGTTTGTTACCTCGCGCTGCGACTGAAGCTGAAGACGAAGCTCGATGACAGCCTGGACGTGATCGCCGTGCACCTCGTCGGCGGAATCCTCGGCTCCGTCCTGCTCGGTCTGTTTGCCGACAAGTCGGTGAACGCGCTCGGGTTCGACGGCACGTTCTTCGGCGGGGGCACCGAGCTTCTCGTCAACCAGTTCATCGCCGTCGTCGCCACGTTCGCGTTCTCGTTCGTCGTCACGTACGTCGTGGCGAGGGTGCTGAACGCCACGATGGGCATCCGCGTGTCGCCGGAGGACGAACTCGCGGGTCTCGACCAGAGCCAGCACGCAGAGGCCGCCTACCAGGCGTAGTAGAACGGGAACAGGAGAACAGACATGAAGCTCATCACAGCAGTCATCAAGCCGTTCAAGATCGACGACGTCAAGGAGGCGCTGAAGGCCGCCGGCGTTCAGGGCATCACCGTCACCGAGGTGCGCGGCTTCGGTCGCCAGGGCGGTCACACCGAGACCTACCGCGGTGCCGAGTACCAGATCGACTTCGTGCCGAAGGCGAAGGTGGAACTGGTCGTCGACGACTCGAACGTGAACACCGTCCTCGACGTCATCACGAAGGCGGCCGCCACGGGCAAGATCGGCGACGGCAAGATCTGGGTCACCAACGTGGAGCAGGTCATCCGCATCCGCACTGGTGAACAGGGTCCCGACGCCATCTAGCCCCTAATCTCGTGCCATGAGCACTACGGAAGCCCCCGCAAAGGCCGAGCGCTGGACAGCGCAGTGGAAGGAACTCTACGAAGAGGTCATCAACACGGGTCTGTGCACCGGGTGCGCCGGCTGTGTCGTCACGTGCCCGCATGACGTGATTGGGTACGAGCACGAGGAGGGCAAGTACAAGCCCTTCCATCTCGAGGAAGAACTCGGCCTCGACAACTGCCTCCACGGCGAGAAGGGCTGCACCACATGCACCCGTGCGTGCCCCCGTTTCCGCAAGTGGGAGACCAGCGCAAATGAGCACCTCTTCGGTCGCCAGCGCCAGGACGACGAGATGGCCGGCATCTGGGAGCAACTGCTGCTGACCCGCGCCACCGACAAGACCCAGCACGAGAAGGGCCAGGACGGCGGCTTCGTCACCGCGATGCTCTCGTGGCTCATGGACAACAACTACATCGAGGGCGCACTCGTGAGTGGCGTCGAGGACGACGACCGCTGGAAGGCGAAGCCCGTGCTCGTGCGCAACAAGGAAGAGGTGCTCGCCACCGCCGGTTCGCGCTACACGTACTGCGCGAACCCGCTCGCGCTGCGCGACGCGCAGGAGGCCGGTCTCACCAAGCTCGCACTCGTCGGCATGGGCTGCCAGGTGTCGTCGCCGCCCACCATGTGGGGACGCAAGGCCGGCAAGGTGGGCAAGCCCTTCCAGTTCAACATCGGTCTCCTGTGCTCGAAGACGTTCGACGACGCCATCTTCACGGAGCTCTTCGAGCCGAAGTACGGCCTGAAGAAGCAGGACATGGTGAAGATGAACATCAAGGGCGCCTTCCAGATCTGGATGAAGGACGGCTCGTTCCACGAGATCGACCTGAAGGAGTGCCACCAGTGGACGCGCGAGGGCTGCAAGAACTGCCCGGACTTCGCCGCCGAGCACGCTGACATCTCCACCGGCGGCATCGGCAAGGACAACGACTGGACGCTCACCATCGTGCGCACGAAGCTGGGCGTCGAGGTCATCGAGCGGATGATCAAGGACGGCGTCATCGAGTCGAAGCCCGCGCAGGACGACGAGGTCGCCATGAAGCTGCTCCGCACGCTCTCCATCGTGAGCCGTCGTCGCTGGCCGGACTGGGCGGAGTCCACCGTCAAGGTTGGCACCCCCGCCGTGAAGAAGAAGGCCGAGGCACCCGCTGCCGCGGCCCCGGCAGCCGAACCAGCAGCCACCGACAACAAGGAGTGACCGTGTCCATCAACCTGCATCCCCAGGCAACGACGATCCTGCAGATCATGGCCGCCGCGGGCGGACCGGTGATCCACGAGTCGGAACCGAATGAGTTCCGCGAGTACTACAACTCGCGCCAGGTGCCGGCCACGGAGACCGTCCACGAGATTCGTGACGTCAGCGCCGGCGGAGTGCCCTCGCGCCTGTACAGGCCGTCCGCGGACAAGGGCCTCGGCCTGCTCGTCTACTACCACGGCGGCGGTTGGGTCATCGGTGGTCTCGACTCACACGACGCCGTCTGCCGTTCGCTCGCCAACAAGTCAGGTGCCGCCGTTCTCTCCGTCGACTACCGGCTCGCACCGGAACACCGCTTCCCTGCCGCGGCGGAGGATGCACTGTGCGCGCTTCGCTGGGCCTCGGAGAACGCAGACGAACTCGGTGTCGATGCGAACCGCATCGCCGTGGGCGGTGACTCGGCCGGAGGCAACCTCGCCGCCGTCGTCGCACAGCAGCGCCCCGTGCCGATCCGTTTCCAGTTGCTGATCTACCCCGCCACCGACATGACCCAGTCGTTCCCCTCCCACAAGGAGAACTCGGCCGGTCCCGTCCTCACGGAGCAGGCGATGGCATGGTTCATCGGCCACTACATGCCTGATGTCTCGGAGCACCGCCACGAGCTGGCGTCGCCGCTCTTCTCGCCCGACGCGATGTTCCGCGACCTGCCGCCGGCGCTGATCATCACCGCACAGTACGACCCGCTGCGTGACGAGGGCGAGGCCTACGGGGCGAAGATGATCGAGAACGGCAGTGTCGCCTCCATCATCCGATTCAACGGCCAGTTCCACAGCTTCTTCGGCATGCACCAGCTGATGGACGACGCAGAGAACGCACACATCATCGCCGCCAACGCGCTGCGCAAGGCCCTGGCCTGAACCCGACCGGCGGGTGAGCCGGACGGCAATCAGTAATCAGCCCGCGAGTTCGCGCGCCCGTGCGAAGACCGCATCCAGCATCGGCTCGGTCAACTTGCCCGTGAACGTGTTCTGTTGGCTGGGGTGGAACGAACAGATGACCGTCACCCCGTTCGCCGTGGCCTCCACGCCGTGGCCGAACTTCGGTCGCGGCCTGATGCCGAGTTCGCGCGCGATGGCCGCGTAGGCGAAGTTCCCCAGGCACACGATCACCTTCAGGTCGGCCAGCAGGTCGAGTTCGCGGCGCAGGAACGGCCGGCACTCGTCGCGCTCCTCGTTCGTCGGTTTGTTGTCCGGCGGGGCACACCTCACAGCGGCACCCACCCACGCACCGGACAGCGCGAGACCATCGTCACGGTCGGTCGACGTCGGTTGGTTCGCGAACCCGGCGCGGTGCATCGCGCGGTACAACCAGTCGCCACTGCGGTCGCCGGTGAACATCCGTCCCGTCCTGTTCGCACCGTGGGCCGCGGGAGCGAGACCGAGCACGTACACACGTGCGTTCTCGTCCCCGAAACCGGGCACCGCCCTGCCCCAGTACTCCTCGTCGCGGAACGATGCCCGCTTCTCCGTGGCCATCGTCTCGCGCCACGAAACGAGTCGCGGACACGCACGGCACGCGGCAATGTCGGAACACAACCGTTTCATGGAATCCACGGGGCTCACACTAGGTTGAGTACGGCATGGCAACCCGTAAGAAGAAGCAGGCGCACCCCGGTTCCACGTTGCTGCTGCTGGTGCGCCACGGCCAGACGCCGACCACCGGGAAACTGCTCCCGGGTCGCGCAGCGGGGCTCCATCTCGCCGACGCCGGACGCGAACAGGCAGAGCGTGTCGCCGCACGACTCGCCGAGCTGCCGAAGATCGACGCCATCTATGCGTCACCGCTCGAGCGCACGCGCGAGACGGCCGCCCCCATCGGCAAGGCGCTGAAGCAGAAGGTGAACATCCACAAGGGCCTGCTCGAATGTGACTTCGGCGACTGGACGGGAGCACAGCTCTCCGACCTCATGAAGAAGCCCGAGTGGGCAACCGTGCAGCGTGCGCCGAGCACGTTCCGGTTCCCGAACGGTGAGTCGTTCACGGAGATGCAGACCCGCATGGTGTCCGCACTCGACGACATCCGCTCGCGCCATCCCGGCGGCGTCGTGGTCTGCGTGTCGCATGCCGACCCCATCAAGGCTGCCGTCGCACACGCGATGGGCACGCACCTCGACCTGTTCCAGCGCATCGTGATCGGCACGTGCTCCGTGAGTGCCATCGCGTATTCGGGGTTCGGCCCCGTCGTGCTGACGGTCAACTCCACCGGTTCGTCACTCGCGGAACTGAAGCCGAGCTGACATGACGTTCTACTTCGAGTTCGACGAGGCGGAGGCCTTCGCCACCGGTGCCATCGGCAACCCCGGCGAGCGCACCTTCTACCTGCAGGTGCGTGCCGAGGGCCGAACCATCAGCGTGAAGTGCGAGAAGGCGCAGGTCGCCCAGATGGCCGAGTACCTGCGCGGGATGCTGAGCGACCTGCCGGAGCCGAAGCAGATGCCGAGCATCGACATCGCGCGCCTGCAGGGCCCGGTGGAGCAGGACTTCGTGCTCGGAACCATCGGCCTCGGCATCGACCGGTCCTCCATGAAGATGATCGTGCAGCTCGAGGAGATGCCCGACATCGACTTCGACAGCGAGGACGAGGACGCCGACATCGACGAGTTCATTCTGGACGACGATGACGATGAATCGACCGCGAGCGTGGTGCGCGTGCTGCTGAACCCCGAGCAGGCACGAGCGTTCTGTGACATGGCGGACCTCACCGTGAACGCCGGTCGCGCGCCGTGCAAGTGGTGCGGTGCGCCACAGGACCCGTCGGGCCACGCCTGCCCGAAGATGAACTAGGGACATGCCGGACACCGAGCAATGGCGCTCGCTCCTCTCGCTCGGCGAGATGGAGGTCATCGGCCGCATGCCGAACTCGAGCAACGCGACGCTCCTCGTGCAGGTGACGCACGGGGACACGGAGATGCGCGCGATCTACAAGCCCGGCAAGGGCGAGCGGCCTCTGTGGGACTTCCCTCCCGGTCTCTACAGGCGCGAGGTGGCCGCGTACGAGCTGTCGCGCGCGCTCGGGTGGAACCAGGTGCCGTGCACCGTCCTGCGCGACGGACCGTACGAGGAGGGGTCGGTGCAGTTGTTCGTGGAGTTCGACCCGCAGCAGCACTACTTCACCATCCACGAGGAGCGCGAGGACCTGCATGCCGAACTGCGCCGCATGGCGGTGTTCGACATCCTCGCGAACAACACCGACCGCAAGGGCGGCCACGTGCTGCTCGGGACCGACGGGTGCGTGTGGGGCATCGACCACGGCGTGTGCTTCAGCGACGACTTCAAGCTGCGGACGGTGATCTGGGAGTTCGCCGACGAGGAGATCAGCGCGGACCTGATTGCCGCGGTCGAACCGCTGGCGCAGCGCATCCCCGCCGAGGTCGCCGAGTTGCTGACCGACAGCGAGATCGACGCGATGTACGAACGCATCGAGTGGGTGCTGCAGAACCGCGTGTTCCCCAGCCCCGGCAGCAGGTACGAGTACCCGTGGCCGATTCTCTGAGGGACACGCTCGAGGAGCTGGTGCACCGCGCCGACCT
>JBEGQK010000059.1:0-2610 GCA_041180985.1 Actinomycetota bacterium | reverse complement strand
CTCGGTGTGATGCCGCGCAACGGCACCAACGCCGACGTGAAGTGGCTGGAGATCGACCCGTGCTACGTGTTCCACCCCGTGAACGCACATGAGGAGGACGGCAACATCGTCCTGCACGTGTCGCGCATGGAGTCCGCGTTCGGCGAGAGCAGCGACGACTATGCCGAGGTCGGTCGCCTGACGCGCTGGGTGATCGACCCGGCAAAGGGAACCGTTGACGAGCAACTGATCGACGCACGCGCCGGGGACTTCGGCCGTGTCGACGATCGCCTGGTCGGAATGAAGGCGCGGTCCGCGTATCTCATGGCGCTCGACGGCGAGGGCAACTCGGAGGAACCCGTCTATGGCTCGCGCCTGCTGAAGTACGACCTGACGACGGGAACGTGCGAGGAGCACAACCTCGGTGACGGCGTGCGCGGCGGCGAGCCCGTGTTCGCGCCGCGTTCACCCGATGCCGCGGAAGACGATGGTTGGGTGCTGACGATCATCCACGACGAGCGCACGGGAACGTCGGCACTGAACATCGCGGACGCGCGGGATTTCACCGGTCCCCCGGTGGCGCGCGTTCACCTGCCGCAGCGTGTTCCGTACGGCGCGCACGGCAACTGGGTGCCCGACGGCACCCTTCGCTGAACCGGCCGACCCGTATTCAGTCGAAGCCGATGAACTCCGCGGCGGACTCCACGGGCGCCCGGCGTGACTGCACGTGGTTCGCCTCGAAGTCCTCGTCGGGCCAACCCATCGCCACGCACGTCATGATGACCTGGTCCTCCGGGATGTTCGCGTTCTCGCGCACGACGGATGACTGCATGATGCCCTGGCCGTTGATCACGGTGCCGAGGCCCTTCGACCACGCGGCAAGCACGATTCCGTAGGTGACCGCACCACAGTCGAAGTGGGCGATGGTGTCGTGCTCGAGTTCCTTGTCGAGCGTGATCACGATCGACACCGGTGCGTCGAACTGGCGGAAGCCACGCATCGTCCAGTCCATGCGGCGGGCCTTGTCGTCGCGCTCAATTCCCATTGCCTCGAACAACTGCACGGCGATCTCCACCTGTCGGTCACGGTGCGGGCCCTGGTAGCCGTGGTTCATCTTGATCTCACGGTCGACTGATGCGCCCGACATCATCTTCTCGGTGTTGCCCTTGCGGACGCGGTCGAGCGGGTCACCCGTGAGAACGTGGAAGTGCCACGGCTGTGTGTTCATCGACGAGGGTGCACGCTGCGCGATGGCGAGCACCTCCTGGATCAGTTCCTTCGGCACGGGCTCCTTCGTGAAGCCGCGGATGCTGCGGCGCTCGAACGCGAGCGTCTCGTAGTCCTTCTTCCCGCTGTGAAGTTTTTTTCCGGCCATGGCGCCCCCTTGATTGGTGCCTCCATGTTTGCCCGAATCGACGGTCTGTGCCACAGTCGGAGATACACAGTGCATTTACCGATTGTGCAGGGGGGCCGTCCGTCGCGATGGCCCGCGTGACCGACGAAAAAAGAGGACCCGGGAAGCTGATGGAGACTTGGCAGATGTCCGCCACGGAAGTTGCCCGTTTGGTGCACGAGAAGACCGTTTCGGCCCGTGAGGTGGCCGAAGCCCACATCTCGAGAATCGACTCTGTCAACCCGAAACTGAACGCCATCGTCCTGCGCACCGATGACGCCCTCCGGAGCGCAGCGGCAGCGGTCGATGACGGGACGACCGTCGGGCCCCTCGCCGGCGCGGTCGTCACCACCAAGATCAACACGGACCACGCGCCGTACCCCTCCGACAACGGCATCAAGTCGCTGCGTGACAACGTCCCCGGCACGGTGCACCCCAGCATCACCGGCTTGCTCGATGCCGGTCTGATGATGGCCGGACGCACGAACTCCCCCGCGTTCGCGATGAGGTTCCACACGGCGAACGACCTGCACGGAGAAACGATGAACCCGCACCGCGAGGACATCAGCCCCGGCGGCTCGAGCGGCGGCGCGGGAGTCGCCGTTGCGATCGGGATGTGCCACATTGCCCAGGGCAACGACGTCGCCGGTTCGGTGCGATGGCCGGCGTACATGAACGGCGTCCTCGGCCTGCGCCCCACTGTCGGTCGCATGCCGACGGGTGGCACCAATCCGAACCCGCGCACATGGACGGCAAGTGTGATGTCCACGAACGGTCCCCTCGCACGGACAATGGCTGATCTCCGCGCCGGTTACCGCGCGATGTGCGTGCAGAACTGGAACGACCCGTTCTGGGTGCCCGTCGCCCATGAGTTCCCCGCACCGACCGCACCGATCCGCGTTGCTCTCGTCGTCAACGACGAGATCGGCGTCCACCCGGCTGTGCAGGACGCATTGCGCAGGATCGGATCGCTGCTCGAAGACGCGGGTTACGAGGTGGAAGAGGTCTCCCCTCCGATGCTGGACGTCTTCTTCGAACTGTGGCAGCGGGTCGGCTCGCCCGACATCATGCACGGGTTGATGTCGATGCTCGATGCCATCGATGACTCCGGCCTCACCGCGACGATGAACGACTGGCGGCCCTCTTTCCCGGAACCGACGTCGCAGACGTTCATCAAGGCCATGGGCGACCGCGACATGCTGATGAGGGCGTGGAACGTGTTCTTCTCGCAGTACCCG
>JBEGQK010000058.1:0-4937 GCA_041180985.1 Actinomycetota bacterium | reverse complement strand
GGTGGAGGCTGCGCGCGAGATCGTCGGCCTTCATGCCGACGGCGACGAGGAGGTCCGGGCGCCCGACGTCCCCCACGAACAGCGTGTCGCCGGTGAGCACGCCGTACGGGACGGACCCGGGCCCTTCCGGACGCACGACGATGCAGATGGACTCGGGTGTGTGCCCGGGCGTCTCCATGATCTCCAGGTCGATCGCACCGACGCTGATGTGGTCACCGTCACCGAGGGCGAGGATGTCGAACGCAGCCCGACCGAGCGCGGATCTCCCGTACACGATCGGCGCACCGGTCTGTGCCGACAACTCGAGGTGTCCCGAGAGAAAGTCAGCATGGAAGTGCGTCTCGATGACGTGGGTGATGGTGAGGCCGTTCGTGCGGGCATCCTCGAGGTAACCGGAGACGTCACGTTGCGGGTCCACCACGACGGCCTTGCCCGTCGAGGTGTCGCCGATCATGTAGCTCGCGTGCGAGAGGCAGTCCAGGTAGTACTGCTGGAAGAACATGTTGTGCTCCGATGTCATGGTGTTCATGATACCCTAGGGGGTATGTGCAGAAGAACCACGTGCCCCACATGCAAGAAACCATCCTGGGCGGGCTGCGGAGCCCACATCGAGCAAGTCCTCGGCGATGTGCCCGTATCACAGCGATGCTCGTGCCGGGAGACCGGCGCCACGCCGGCCAAGCGCGGATTCCTCGGTTTCGGGAGGAAGTAGCCATGGAAATCGCGCCTGGCGTGAAGGAAGACCTGCACAAACGTCTCCGTCGGGTCGAGGGTCAGATACGCGGAATCCAGGCGATGCTGGAGGAGGACCGCGAGTGCCGTGACATCGTCACCCAGATTGCCGCTGCCACCAAGGCTCTCGAGCAGGTCGGGTTCCGCATGCTGGCATCGGGCCTGACAAGTTGTCTCCAGGACCCCGTGAAGTCGGCGCGCGAGGGCTACGCCATCGAGGAAGTCGAGAAGATGTTCCTCAAACTCTCCTGATCACACGCTTCAGATTGACCCGTCCCGCCTCGGTTCTTGTCGCGCGCACGAGTGGTCATAGGGTGACGCGCAAGGGGGAATCATGAGCAACGCACCGAAGGCCGACGAACCATTCGACCCGGACACAGTGCCGGTCAAGCCCGCCGCAACCGTGTTGCTGGTGCGCGACGGGGACAACGGTCTCGAGGTGTTCATGCTGCGGCGCACGTTCACCGCCGCGTTCGCGAGCGGGATGTTCGTCTTCCCCGGCGGCAAGGTGGATGCGGTCGATGCATCAAGCGAGATCGGTGACATCTGTGAGGGACTGACCGATGCCGAGGCGAGCAACCTTCTGCAGATCCCGAATGGTGGTCTGGCGTACTGGGTGGCATCCATCCGTGAGTGCTTCGAGGAAGCAGGTGTGCTGCTGGCGCACCACGAGGACACCGGCGAGGTCGTCCGGTTCGACGACCCCGCGGTGGCGGAGCGGTTCGAGAGGGAGCGCGAGAACATCCACGACGGGTCACTCGCCCTGCTGGAGCTGTGCAAGCGTGAGAACCTGCATCTCTCCACCCACAACATCCATTACGTCAGTCACTGGATCACGCCGAAGGGGGAGCGACGCCGATTCGACACGCGGTTCTTCGTGGCCCGTGCGCCGGAGGCTCAGGAACCGTTGCACGACGACGGCGAGACGATCGAGAGCATGTGGATCAACCCGCACGACGCAATCCGCCGTCACAAGGAGGGTGACCTCATGTTGATGCCGCCGACACTCGCGAACATCGAGTTCATCGCGGAACACGAGACGGCGGACGCCGTGATTTCCGCCGCCGCGAAGGTGGGGACGCCGATGACGATCCTGCCGAAGCTGAAGGTGGACAGTGACGGCCGCGTCCTGGGGATCGCTATGCCGGGCGATCCTGATTACGACGCACTGTGACCTGAACGTCGGCGTCGCGCGCCGAACAATCGGCCATGTCGTCGTAAGTGGGCGTCTCTTCGATGATGCGGTCCGCAATCTGACCGAAGACACCGGCCGCGAAACCGAGTCCGGAGATGCTCACCGGTTCTCCCGCGTCGCCTCCGGCGGCAACCGACGGCTCGATCGGGACCTGGCCGAGTAGTTCCACGCCGATCTCGTCCGCGAGTGCCTGGCCGCCGCCGACGCCGAAGAGCGGGTACGAATCGCCGTGTTCGCACGTGAAGCTGCTCATGTTCTCGATGACGCCGGCGACGCGCAGGAAGCTGCGCCGCGCCATGTCGGCGGCACGGATGGCCACCTTCTGCGCACTCACAGCGGGAGTGGTGACGATCAACAGGTCGGTGCGCGGCAGCATGCGCGCGAGTCCCATCTGCACGTCACCGGTTCCGGGGGGCATGTCGATGACGAGGTAATCGAGGTCGCCCCAGTGCACGTCGTTCAGGAACTGTTCGACGGCCTTCGTGAGCATCAGGCCGCGCCACATGAGCGCTGTCCCCTCGTCCTCCACCAGCATTCCGGTGCTGACGACCTTCAGGAGCCCGTCACCGATCCGCCGTTCGTTCGGGACGATGGCGGGCTTCTCGCGTCCATCGATGGCACGTGCCTCGAGGCGGTCGGGCATGTTCAGCATGCGCGGGACCGAGAACCCCCAGATGTCAGCGTCGAGGACGCCGACGGTCTTGCCGCGCGCAGCGAGAGCCGCTGCGAGATTCACCGTGACGGAACTCTTTCCGACACCGCCCTTGCCGCTGGCGACAGCGAGCACGCGCGCGCGCTCGGGAACGGCCGTGGGTGCGGCGTTCTCCTTGGCGTTCCACCTGGCCTTTGACATGACGGCCGTGCGCTCCTCGGCGGTCATCTCGCCCCAGTCAATCTTTGCCTTGGTGACCCATGGGTGGACCTCGAGCCGGCTCTTGATGTCCTTCTGGATCTGGGCACGGAGCGGGCAGCCCCTGATGGTGAGCTTCACCCCGATGGTCACGATGCCGTCGGCGATGGTGACGGAGTCGACCATGCCGAGGTCCTCGATGTTCGAGCCCAGTTCCGGGTCGATGACAGCCCGGAGCATGTTCCTGACCTCTTCGACGGTCGGGGCCGTGGGGGTGCGCTGGCTCACGAAAATGGAGTGTACGGCTCGTACCCACGGACGCCCCGCGGGCATAAACTGTGGGTGCGCAGGGTTTCACCACCTGAGCGCCCAGCCAGGCAGATGTACAAGGAGAACACCATGATCACCCTGACAGAGAACGCAGCACAGAAGGTCGCACAGCTGATCCAGGAAGAGGGCGCAGCCGAGCTTGCTCTCCGCGTGGCAGTGAAGTCCGGCGGTTGCTCGGGCTTCAGCTACGACATGTACTTCGACTCCGACATCGCAGCCGACGACACCGTCACCGAGTTCGGTGGCGTGCGCGTGGTCGTCGACCCGGCATCGGCCCCGATGCTCATCGGCGCGAGCCTCGACTACAAGGACGGCCTGACCGAGGCCGGTTTCGCCATCACCAACCCGAACGCGCAGCGTTCGTGCGGTTGCGGCAAGTCGTTCAGTTGAGCCACGCCGTTCGCGGCACCTTCTCGAACATCGCCTGACCCGGCGGCCACGCGCCGTGTGGGTCAGGCGATTTTCATTTGTGCGAGCGTCTCGCGGACCTCGTTCACGTCGAACACGCCGTCGAGCCGCTTTCGCAGAACGCCGTCGGCATCCGTGACGAAGAGGATCGGCTCGAACTCGAGCTTGTACGCGTCCACTGCGGGCGCGAGTTTCGTCGCGTTCTTGTCTGCGTAGACCTCGGCGTGGACGTACACGGCCGTGTCCGCCGCTGATTTCGCCACCTCGACAAGCGCCTGAAGAGCCGGTGCGCACGTGCCGGTCTGGCAGTGGGCGGGGGTGCCGATGAGGTACACCACCGGTTTCCCGCTCTTCAGTGCGTCGGTCAAGGTGGTCTTGTGGAACGGGCAGGTGCCCGACGGCAACGTGCAGATCGGTTCGACGCCGCGGGGATCGTCAACAGTCGGGGTGTCGAACGGCGGAAGGGCGTTGCCGACCGTGGGCATCTCGACCGTCTTCGGGTCGATCACCTGGAACGCAGCCCCGTCCTTCGACGCGCCGTCGATGACGAGTGAGTACGTGCCCGTCTTTTCGATGGTCACCACGAAGGGCCAGTACGGGAGAGCAAGGCCCTCACCGTGCTTCTTCGCCGAGACCGATTCGATGACGGTGGTGCCGGTCACGACGTCTATGACATGACCGTTGAGGACCGAGCGGTCCTTGGTCGCGGCGTCATCGAGGATTCCCTTCTGGTCGGCAAGGGAGACGGGCAGCCTGATCTCGCCGGGCACGAGACCGGTGTTCGAGAAACGTTGCACAACGGCGAGGTCCCCGCCGGAATCGCTTCCCGCCGAATCCGAACCGCACCCCGAGAGCAACGAACCTGCGCCCACGATGCCGGCCCCGAGAGCGGCCGACATCGCAAGGAACCGACGACGGCTGACGGGAACGGGGGGCGTGTTCATCACACGCAATGGTAGGTGGGTCGCCGATTCATCTAGGGTCTGGGCATGGCACAACCAGCAGTCGGTCCCTACACCCCAGTCGTCCGCGCAGGAGACTGGATCATCGTCTCGGGTCAGCTCGGCATCGTCGACGGCAAGATCGTCGACGGTGGCGTGAAGGCCCAGACCGCCCAGGCAGTCGAGAACCTGAAGGGCCAACTGGCCTCCGTCGGCGCCACGCTGGGCGACATCGCGAAGACGCTGTGCTTCCTCACCGACATGGACACGTTCGCCGAGTTCAACGAGGCGTATGTCGCCGGGTTCGATGGTGCCCGTCCGGCACGCAGCACGATCGGTGTTGCGGCACTCCCGTTCGGTGGGAACGTCGAGATCGAGGCATGGGCCTACAAGCCCGTAAAGTGATTGCCATGCCCGGTGCGTTGATCCTCGTTGTCGTACTTCTTGCGTTCCCGATCGTCGTTGGACTGTCGACCGCTGC
>JBEGQK010000057.1:0-4546 GCA_041180985.1 Actinomycetota bacterium | reverse complement strand
CCGACGGGGCAACCGCGGGTGGCGCACCCGACTGCTAATTTCGTGAATCCCAGCGGTGTAACTTGCGCGAGCAGCCACCGTTGCGGGCGGACGGCGGCAGGTGACTGCCCGGAGAGTGGAGGTGTGCAGTGGGGTCGTCATTCACTCACCTCCACGTCCACACGGAGTTCTCCATGCTCGACGGCGCGGCGCGCCTCGACGAACTGGTCGCGAAGGCAGTGTCCGACGGCCAGCCGGCGCTCGGCATCACCGACCACGGCAACATGTACGGCGTCATCGACTTCTACAAGGAGTGCCGCAAGCAGGGGATCAAGCCCATCATCGGCACCGAGGCCTACATGGCCCACGACCACAGGTCGGAGCGCATCGCCCGTCGCGGACGCCTCGACGACAACGGCGGAAGTGACGAGGGCGGTCGCAAGCAGTACTACCACCTCACCCTCCTGGCCGAGAACAACGTGGGGTACCACAACCTCATCCAGCTCTCCAGCCTCGCCTTCCTCGAGGGTTACCACTACAAACCACGCATCGACTGGGAACTTCTCGAGAAGTACTCGTCCGGGCTGATTGCCACCACCGGCTGCCTGGGTGGCCACGTGCTCCAGTCGCTGCTGAACGGCGACGAGAAGGGGGCGCTGGCAAAGGCCGGACGCCTGCAGGACATTTTCGGCAAGGACAACCTGTTCGTCGAGGTGCAGGACCATGGTCTTGCCGACCAGGTGCGCACCAACCCGAAGCTCGTGGAGATCGCCCGCAAGATCGGCGCGCCCATCATCGCCACGAACGACTCGCACTACGTGAACCAGGCCGACCACGAGGCGCATGACGCATTGCTGTGCGTCCAGACCGGGGCGTTCATGCGCGATGCCGACCGTTTCAAGTTCGAGGGCACGGAGCACTACCTGAAGAGCGCCGAAGAGATGCGCTACCTGTGGCGCGAACTCCCCGAGGTGTGCGACAACACGTTGTGGATCGCCGAGCGGGCGAACGTCGAGATAGAACTCGGAACCTACAAACTGCCGGTGTTCCCGATTCCCCCTCAGTTCGCCACGGACACCGAGTACCTCGAGCACCTCACATGGGAAGGTGCCAGGAAGAGATGGGGCGACAACCTTTCGGCGGAGGTCGTCGAACGTGTGTCGTTCGAACTGGGCGTTGTGGCCCAGATGGGGTTCAGCTCGTACTTCCTCATCGTGTGGGACCTCATCCGGCACGCAAAGGACTCGGGCATCAGGGTCGGGCCTGGCCGCGGTTCGGCTGCCGGAAGCGCTGTCGCGTACTGCCTGCGCATCACGGAACTCGACCCGCTGAAGTACGACCTGCTGTTCGAGCGCTTCCTCAACCCGTCGCGCGTCAGCATGCCCGACATCGACATGGACTTCGACTCCCGGTACCGCGACGAGATGATCCGTTACGCAGCCGAGAAGTACGGCCGCGACCACGTCGCCCAGATCATCACCTTCTCCACCATCAAGTCCCGCAATGCCGTGCGCGACGCTGCACGCGTGCTCGGGTACGAGTACGGCGTGGGGGACCGCATCGCAAAATTGATGCCGCCCCTCAACCAGGGCCGTGACACCCCGTTGCAGTACTGCTTCGAGAAGAGCGAGCAGTACGCGGAGGGGTACGCGGCCGCGGCCGCCCTGCGCGACCTGGTCGGCGTCGACGAGGTGGCATCGAAGGTCGTCGAGGTTGCCAAGGGGCTGGAGGGACTGAAGCGCAGTGACGGCATCCACGCCGCCGCCGTGGTGATCACCCCGGAGCCGCTGATGCAGTACCTGCCCATCCAGCGCAAGCCGGTGGGTGACCTGAAGGCGGACGAGGCACCCATCGTCACGCAGTACGAAATGCACGGTGTGGAGGAACTAGGGCTCCTCAAGATGGACTTCCTCGGGCTGCGCAACCTCGACGTCATCACGGACACGGTGGAGATGATCCGGCGCCAGCGCGATCCCGGGTTCGACATCGACACGGTGCCCCTCGACGATGAGCTCACGTTCGCGCTCCTCGGTCGCGGCGAGACGATCGGTGTCTTCCAGTTGGAATCGCCGCCCATGCGCCAGCTCCTGCGCTCCATGAGGCCCACCTCCTTCGAGGATGTCAGTGCAGTTCTCGCGCTCTACAGGCCCGGCCCGATGAGCGCGAACATGCACAACGACTACGCCGATTACAAGAACAACCGCAAGAAGCCCGAGTACTTCCACCCCGAGGCGAAGGAGCTCCTGAACGACACGTTCGGCCTGATGGTGTACCAGGAGAGCATGATGCGCGTCGCGCAGCGCTTCGCGGGGTACACGCTGGCCCAGGCCGACAACCTGCGGAAGGCGTGCGGCAAGAAGGACCCGAAGGTCATGGAAAAGGAGGAGAGCGTCTTCATCGAGGGTTGCGAGGCAACCGGGTACGGACGGGCCCTCGGTGAGCAGCTCTTCACGGTCATCAAGAAGTTCGCCGACTATGCGTTCAACAAGAGCCACACGTTCGGGTACGGACTCATCAGTTACCAGACCGCGTACCTGAAGGCGCACTACCCGGTCGAGTACATCGCGTGCCTGCTCACCTCGGTGAAGGGCAATTACGAAAAGGCGGCGGTGCACCTCGCCGACGCGCGCTCCATGGGCATCACCGTGGTGAACCCGGACATCAACCGCAGCGAGTCCGACTTCACGGCATTCACCGACGGGGGACAGAAGACCATCGTCTTCGGTCTGTCGGCGGTGCGCAACGTGGGTGAGGGGCTCGTCGATCTCATCATCACCGAGCGCCGCGAGAACGGGCCGTTCGCGTCCTTCCACGATTTCACCGAACGTGTTCCCGACCAGGCGCTCAACAAGCGAGCCGTGGAGTCACTCATCAAGGCGGGTGCATTCGATGCGCTCGGCCACCCGCGCCGCGGCCTGCTGATGGTGCACGAGTCGATCATCGACGCGGCCATCATCTCCAAGCGCGAGCGTGAGCGTGGCGTCATGTCACTGTTCGGCGAACTCGAGGAGTCCGGCGACTCCGCGTGGTCCGACCGAATCCCCGTTCCCGAGGACCAGTTCGACAAGCCGGACCAGCTGCGCCACGAGAAGGAGATGCTCGGTCTCTACATCTCCGACCACCCGCTGATGGGTGTCGAGCAGGCTCTCCGCCGCCGGGTCGACACCGCCATTGCCGACCTTGCGGACCGCGACGAAGGGATGGTCACCATCGGTGGGATCGTCACGAACCTCAGCCGCCGCTTCACGAAGAAGGGTGACCAGATGGCCACTTTCGTGCTGGAGGACCTCGACTCGGGCATCGAGGTCACGGTGTTCGCGCGCACCCTCACGCAGTACGGCCACCTCCTGAACGACGACGTGATCGTCACGGTGACGGGGAGACTGAACAAGTCCGACGAACGCTCGAGTTTCACCGCCCAGAAGATCATGCAGATCGACGACCTGCACAAGAAGACTCCCGAAATCATCGTCACGTTGCCGACGGGTTTCACCGAGTCGAACCTCGCCACATTGAAGGAGATCGCCACCGAGTACCCCGGCGTCTCTCCGTTGAAGATCACCATCTCGTCGGGTCGGGTGTTCGACACGGGGGCCGGGTTCATGGTGGACGTCGACAAGGTCATCGGACCACTGCGGGTGAACTTCGGCGCCAATGCCGTGAAAATCGTGTGATTGCCACCGAATAGGGGAACTCGGGGCCCCAAATGGCACAATGGAGGAGCCTTATTTCGCGGTTCGCCGCCCGAGTGTCCGGAGAGTCATCAGTCGATGTCGGTGGAAGTTCTCACTCAAGACTGCAGTGCCCTCTCGGAGGCGCAACTCGAGGAGATGCTGACAGTCGGCGGGGCCTTCGGCGCCGACCTTCTTGCCAGGGCGAAGGAGGACTGGGTCCTGTGCACCCTCGCCCGTGTCGACGGCAAGTTGCACGGCTTCACATTCTCCACGCTCGAGCGCATCGGCGGCACGCCGTGTGTGTTGATCGGTCTGATGTCCGTGAAGCGCACGGGGAAGCGTGACCAGGTGCTGAAGGGCCTCATGGGCGAGGCGTACCACCGGGCCCTGATGGCCTTCCCGGACGAGGACGTCGTCGTCGGCTCCCGGTTCGCCGCACCGGACGGGCTCGAGGCGTTCAAGTCGCTCACCGAGATCATCCCCCGCAACGGCCACCGGGCCGTCGGCGAGGAGCGCGCATGGGGTCGCCGCCTTGCCAAGCGATTCGGTGTGGACTCCGGCTACGACGAGCAGAGCTTCGTCGTGAAGGAGAAGGGCCAGAGCGGGTTCATCGACCACGAGTCCTCGAAGCCCGAGAAGATCTCCGCCGACATCACCGGGTTGTTCGCGAACGTGAACCCGAAGAAGGCAGGTGTCCTGATCGTCCACGGCTGGACGATGGCCGAGAGCCTGGTCAAGCTCGGCGCACGTTCCTGACACGCCGTGGAATTCTCTGACGTCGTCCGCACGCGTCGGATGACGCGAAACTTCCGCAGTGAACCGTTGGAGCCCGGAGTCATCGAGGAACTCGTCGATCTCGCCTCGCGTGCCCCCAGTGCGGGCAAGACGCAGGG
>JBEGQK010000056.1:0-3630 GCA_041180985.1 Actinomycetota bacterium | reverse complement strand
GCGTTGAAGTAGCGCAGGCACACGCTGCGCATGTCGGTGGTGCGGGCGTACCAGCCGAGGGTCTTCTCGATCATCAGCTTCGTCTCTGCGTACACGCTCTCGCAGTCGGTGCCGTCGGTCTCGCGCACGGGGACGCGTGCCGGCGTGCCGTACACGGCGGCGGTCGAGGAGAACACCACGCGGTTCACGCCCGCATCGTGCAGCGCCTCGAACAGTTTCTGCGAACCCGTCACGTTGTTGGCGAAGTACTTGCCGGGGTTCTCCATGGATTCACCGACGGCCTTGTACGCGGCGAAGTGGACGACCTCGTCGACCTCGTGCTCCTCCACGGTGCGGCGCACGATGTCGGCGTCGGCAACGTCGCCCTGCACGAACGGTGCGTCACCGACGGCCTTGCGGTGTCCGTTCTCGAGCGTGTCGAGCACCACCACACCGCGACCGGATGCGCGGATGGCGCGGGCCGTGATCGACCCGATGTACCCGGCACCGCCGGTGATGAGCGTTGTCACGTGGACAGACGCTACTTGGCGGTCTTCTTCAGCGGGCGTGACTGCTTGTCGCGGTCCGCCGCCTTCTCGGCCTTCTTCCACGCGCGCACCTTCAGCAACGTGGGCTGGTCCGTGATGTCGGCGATGGTGCGGGGATTCTTGTCACTGAACACGCCGGCTGCCTTCTGCCAACCCTTCGGCCGGACGTCGAAGCGCTTGCCGAGGAGTGCCACGAAGATCTGCGCCTTCTCCTCGCCGTAGCCGGGCAGTTCGCGCAGACGCTCGAAGAGCACCCGTGCGTCGTCGACGTCCTTCCAGATGTTCTCGCCCTTGTTCCTGTACTTCTCCGCGATGATGGCGCACATCGCCTGGATGCGCTGGGCCATTGCCTTCGGGAAGCGGTGGACGGCCGGCTTCTCCAGGCACACGGCGAGGAACTCGTCGGGATCCATTGCCGCGATCTTCCGCGGGTCCAGGTGGCCGAGCCGAGTCTTCAGCGTGTGCGCGCCGTTGAAGGCCCACTCCATGGGCACCTGCTGGTCGAGCAGCATCCCGATGAGCAGCGCGGTGCCGTTCGAGTTGAGCAATTTGTCCGATGCCGGGTTGCCGGTGATGTAGAGCGTTCCCATGTTCAGTCCCTCGTGAGTCCGTTCTCCGCGTCGGCATTGATGCCGAGCTCATTGATCGCGTCCGCGACCGTCTGCGCGGTGATGCCGTTCGTGCCGATGAGCGTGGTGAGCACGGCGACGGCGACATGCTCGGCGTCGGTCTCGAAGAACCGGCGCAGGGCCTCGCGGGTGTCGCTGCGGCCCATGCCGTCCGTGCCGAGCGCCAGGAAGCGACGGTTCGCGACGTACGGCGCGATCTGTTCGCTCACGATGCGCATGAAGTCGGTGACCGCGATGACCGGCGTTGTCTCTCCGCCGAGGATCGACTCGACCAGCGACTTCCGTGCGGGCTGCGTGGGGTGCAGGCGGTTCCAGCGCTCCGTCTCCATCGCGTCGTCGCGCAGAGACTTGTACGACGTCGCCGACCACAGGTCCACGTTCACGCCCCACTTCTGCTTCAGCATGTCGGCTGCCTCGATGGCGGCCGAGCACGCGGTCCCGCTGAAGAGCAACGACGCGTGCGACGGGCCGTCGGCGGCGCGCCACCTGTACAGGCCGTTGATGATGTCGTCGTCGGTGACGTGCGCGGGTCGCGCCGGCATGTGGAGGTTCTCGTTGTACAGCGCGACGTAGTAGTAGATGTCGGCCGGGTCGGTGCCGTACATGCGGTTGATGCCGTGCTTGATGATGGTCGACACCTCGTACGCGAACGCCGGGTCGTACGCCTGGCACGCCGGCACCGTGGAGGCGAGCAGAAGGCTGTGGCCGTCCTGGTGCTGCAGTCCCTCGCCGAGCAGCGTGGTGCGGCCCGCGGTGGCACCCATGAGGAACCCGCGCGTGCGCATGTCGGCGGCCAGCCACGCGAGGTCGCCGACGCGCTGGAAACCGAACATCGAATAGAAGGTGTAGAACGGCACCATCGGCACGCCGTGCGTGGCGTACGAGGTGCCGGCCGCGATGAAACTGCTCATGGCGCCGGCCTCGGTGATGCCCTCCTCGAGAATCTGGCCCTTCGCGGACTCGGTGTAGGAGAGCAGCAGGTCATGGTCGACCGGTTCGTACTTCTGGCCCTGCGACGCGTAGATCTTCACCTCGCGGAACAGCGAGTCCATGCCGAACGTGCGCGCCTCGTCGGGGATGATCGGCACGACACGCTGGCCGAACTTCTCGTCGCGGGCGAGGTTGCGCAGCAGGCGGGTGAACGCCATGGTGGTGCTGACGGCCTGCGTGCCCGAGCCGGCGTCGAACTCGGCGAATGCGTCGGGTGACGGCAGCTCGATCGGCTTGCGGGTTCGCACGACACGCTTCGGGATGAGCCCGTCGAGCGCACGACGCCGCTCCATCATGTACTGCCACTCGATGGAGTCCTCCGACGGGCGGAAGTACGGCGGGTCGTCGCCCTCCAGCGCGGACTCGGGGATCTCGTCCTCCATGTGCAGTCGCTTGCGGATCTCCAGCCACTGTTCCTTCGAGAGCTTCTTGATCTGGTGCGTGGCGTTGCGGCCCTCGACGCCGGAACCGAGCGTCCACCCCTTGATGGTCTTGCAGAGGATCACGGTGGGACGACCGGAACCGAGGTTGTCGACAGCCGCCTTGTACGCGGCGTACAGCTTGCGGTAGTCGTGGCCACCACGCGGCAGCTGCTCGATGTCGTGGTCGGTGAGGTGGCTCACCATCTGGCGCAGGCGCGAGTCCGGCCCGAAGAAGTTCTCTCGCGCGTACGCGCCGTCCTCCACGGAGTAGCGCTGGAACTCGCCGTCGAGCGTGGAGTTCATCTTGTTGACGAGCACGCCGTCGACGTCACGGGCGAGCAGGTCGTCCCACGGCGATCCCCAGATCACCTTGATGACGTTCCACCCGGCGCCGCGGAACACCGCCTCGAGTTCCTGGATGATCTTGCCGTTGCCGCGCACCGGTCCGTCGAGGCGCTGCAGGTTGCAGTTCACGACGAAGACGAGGTTGTCGAGGTGCTCGCGCGCCGCGAGCGAGATGGCGCCGAGCGTCTCCGGCTCGTCGGTCTCGCCGTCGCCGAGGAACGCCCACACGCGGCTCTGCGAGGTGTCCATGATCTCGCGGTTCATGAGGTAGCGGTTGTAACGGGCCTGGTAGAGCGCGGTGAGCGGTCCGAGTCCCATCGACACCGTGGGGAACTCCCAGAAGTCCGGCATCAGGCGCGGGTGCGGGTAGCTGGAGAGGCCGCGTCCGCCACGTCCGATCTCGCGGCGGAAGTGGTCGAGGTCGTCCTCGGTCAGCCGTCCCTCGAGGAACGCGCGCGCGTACACACCGGGCGCCGCGTGTCCCTGGAAGTAGACGTGGTCACCCGCCCCGCCGTCGTCCTTGCCGCGGAAGAAGTGGTTGAAGCCGATCTCGTACAGCGATGCAGAACTCGCGAACGTGGAGAGGTGACCGCCGATGCCGTCGGTGGTGTGGTTCGCGCGCGACACCATGACCGCGGCGTTCCACCTGATGAACGCGCGGATGCGGCGCTCGATGTGCTCGTCGCCCGGGAACCACGGTTCGTTCTCGCGCGGGAT
>JBEGQK010000055.1:0-2932 GCA_041180985.1 Actinomycetota bacterium | reverse complement strand
AACGCCTCCGTCACCTGATCAGGCCCCGGCCTTGGCCTTGGTCTTGTTCAGGATCTCGACCAGGCGGTCGAGCGCGGTGTTCATCTCCTGGGCCTCCATGGTGGCCACCTGGGCATCCGAGAAGAAGATCATGTCGGGCTTGGCCAGATCGGGGGCAAGCTCCTTCAGCAGCTGGTCCATCTTCTTCATGCCGGTGTGGTACCCGTGGTACTCGAGGTCCTTGATCGACACCTCGGGGACGAGTTCCCAGTTGATCCATGCGTGCGCCGCCTGCGGGTTCGGTGCACCGACGGGAATGGCGTAGGTGTCCATGAACAACTGCGTCTTCGGTCCGGGCAGGACCCACTTCCAGTCCTCGGGGTTGCCCTCGGCATCGGAGATGCGGCTGAATGCCTGGCGGGCATCTCCCGTCCACGCGACGGCGATGGAGTACGCGCCCTCGGCCAGCTTCGTGCTGGGGTAGCTGTCGAACGCCTTGATGTGCGGGCCGATCTCGTCCACGAGGAACTTCTCGGCGGCATCGAGGTCGGCTGCTTCCGTGGTGCTCGCCGACTTGCCCTGCGACCAGAAGTACGGACCGCAGAAGTCCCACGCGGCGTCGATGACGGCGCAGTTGCCGCTGGCCTCGTTCTTGCACGCGTCGAAGAAGTCGTTCCAGTCCTTCAGTTCACGGGTGATCTTCTTCGTGTTGTACAGGAACCCGGCGCTGCCCCAGTCCTTGCAGACCACGTACTCGTCCTGCTTGTCCCACGGCTTGCCGATGTACGGTGCGTCGAGGTTCACGAAGTTCGGCAGCAGGTCCTTGTTCAGCTTCTGCAGGAGACCCTTCTCGATCATCTGCGGCACGTACGGACCGGTCGGCACGACGATGTCGAAACCACTCTGGCCGTTCGACGACGACAGCTTGGTGATGAGGTCCTCGTTGCTGGCGAAGTAGTCGACCTTCATGCTGACCCCGAGCGTGGACTCCGCGAGCGCACCGACGATGTCCGGGTCGTTGTAGTCACCCCAGGTGTACATGGCGAGCGCGCCGCTCGACTTCTGGATCTTGCGGCTCCAGTCGCCTGTCGCTGTGGCGTCGAGTTCGATCCAGTCGCCGCCCGACCCTGCGCCGCCCGATGTGGTGTCGGACGACTTCGAACCGCTGTTCCCGCACGCGGCTGCAACGACAGCCAGTCCCGCGGTGGCGGTTCCCATCTTCAGGAACGCGCGGCGCGACAACTGCTCACGGAAGCTGTGCGGTGCGAGGATCCTCATTGGCTTGTCCATTGCTGTCTCCTTGTGTTGTAGAGAAATTGGTTACTGGTCCTCGGCGAGGACGACCCCGGCCTGGCGGGCCGAGAACAGGTACACGTCGTCAGCCGACCACGAGCACCACACGTCCTCACCCAGGGCGAACCGACGGGTGTCGAGTCGCGGTGTGAGGACGAGAAGGTCGCGGTCACCCGTGGTGACCACGTACTGGAGGACGTCGCCGAAGTGCGAGACGCCCGCCACGGTTCCACGGCAGTTGTTCTCCGGACGACCCGGTTGGTCGGCCGACAGGTGGATGCCCTCGGGGCGCACGGCCGAGAGGGCCTGCTCGCCGTTCGGGACGTCCTCCTCGGGACGGGAAGCGACGAAAACCGTGCCGTCGTCGGCCCGGGCGCCGTCCTCGGTGGCAACGCCGGTCCAGAAGTTGTTCCGGCCGATGAACCCGGCGACGAACGCCGTCGAAGGATGCTCGTACACGGTCTCGGGGTCGCCCAGCTGCTCGATGTGGCCGTCCAGCATGATGGCGATGCGGTCGCTCATGCTCATGGCCTCTTCCTGGTCGTGCGTGACGAACACGAACGTGATGCCGAGCCGGCTCTGCAGGAGCTTCAGCTCGATCTGCATCTCCTCGCGCAGTTTGCGGTCGAGCGCGCCGAGCGGCTCGTCGAGCAGGAGGACGCTCGGCCGGTTGACGAGAGCGCGCGCCACCGCGACACGCTGTTGCTGGCCGCCCGACATCTGGCGCGGCTTGCGGTCGGCGAGCTTCGACATCTGGACCATGTCGAGCGCCTCCGCGACGCGCACGGCGATGTCGGCCTTGGCCACGCCCTTCTGGCGCAGTCCGTAGGCGACGTTCTCGGCCACTGTCATGTGAGGGAAGAGCGCGTAGTGCTGGAACACCGTGTTCACGTCGCGCTTGTACGGGGGCACGCCCTGCACCTCCACGCCGTTCACCAGGATGTGGCCGGCGTTCGGTTGCTCGAAGCCGGCGAGCATGCGCAGGGTCGTCGTCTTGCCGCAGCCGCTGGGGCCGAGCAGTGACAGGAATTCGGCGGGCTTGACCTCGAGGTCGAGGTTGTCCACGGCGATCACGTCGCCGTATTGCTTCGTCACACCGACGAGCTGTACCGAGCCGCGCTCTCCTGTCACTCCCACCTCCAGTCAGAGAAGTCTCGGAAATCTTACGCACAGGGGGCAGTCACGGGAGAAACATGGTCCGGACGGGATAATGGGGAGATGGCTGACTCGCTCGATCACCAGGCACGACGCCATCTCTGGGGCCACTTCACCCGGCTCGCGGGCGTCCAGCGCGACGGCATGCCGATCATCGAGCGCGGCGAGGGTGCGTACGTCTACGACACCAACGGCAAGAAGTACCTCGACGGTCTGAGCGGTCTCTTCACCGTCAACATCGGCCACGGCCGCCGCGAGTTGGCGGACGCCGCGGCGGCGCAGACGGAGAAGCTCTCCTACTTCCCGCTCTGGAGCTTCGGCACGCCACCGGCGATCGAGCTCGCGGCCCGGCTCGCCGACCTTGCCCCGGGTGATCTCAATCGTGTGTTCTTCACCACCGGCGGCGGCGAGGCCGTCGAGTCTGCGTGGAAACTCGCGATGCAGTACTTCGCCGCAATCGGTCAACCGCAGCGCCGCAAGGTCATCAGCCGTGACTACGCCTACC
>JBEGQK010000054.1:0-2863 GCA_041180985.1 Actinomycetota bacterium | reverse complement strand
TCGATGTGGCACGGGTCAGCGTGGGTGCGCTCGGGGTCATCACCGAGTGCACGTTGTCGGTCGTGCCGGCATTCCTGCTGCAGGCGACCGAGATGCCGATGCGCGTCGATGCCGTCCTCTCTGGCATCGACGAACTCGTCTCGTCGAACGACCATTTCGAGTTCTTCTGGGTGCCGCACACCGGTTGGGCACTCACGAAACGGAACAACCGTCACGACGGTCCGAAGGAGCCACTGCCGAGGGTGCGCGGCTGGTTCGAGAAGACCTTCATGGAGAACTACGCGTTCGGTGCGGTGTGCGTGGCCGGCCGGATGGTCCCGTCCGCGATCCCTCGCCTCGCGAAGGCGCTGCCCGCGTCAGGAGAGCGCACCTACAGCGACGACAGTTTCCGGATCTTCGCCAGTCCGCGTCTCGTGAAGTTCTACGAGATGGAGCAGGCGATGCCGTACGACGCCGTGGGTCCTGCGCTCAACGAGATCCGCGCCATGGTCGACCGCAAGGGATACAAACTGAACTTCCCGGTGGAGGTCCGGTTCACCGCCGGCGACGACATCCCGCTGTCCACCGCGCACGGACGGACTTCGGCATACATCGCCGTCCATGTCTTCAAGGGGATGGAGCACGAGCCCTTCATGCGCGACGTCGAGGACATCCTGCGCGGGCATGACGCGCGACCGCACTGGGGCAAGCTGCACTTCAGGGAAGCTGACGAGCTGTCGCGCCTGTACCCACGATGGAACGACTTCATTGCGATGCGCGACCGGCTCGACCCGGACCGGACGTTCCGGAACGAGTACACGCGCCGCGTGTTCGGGTCCTGACCCCTAGAGGCAGATGTCCTGGGGGCGAACGGGGACGCGGTCGATGACCCTGCCCGTTGCGTTGCGGATCGCGTTCGCAATGGCCGGAGTGACGGAGATGCACGGGGGCTCGCCGACTCCCTTTGCCCCGAGCGGTGACAGCGGTTCGAACTGCTCGATCATCCGCGCCTCGACGACGGGAGCGTCGAGGGTGGTCGGCAGCAGGTAATCGGTGAAGCTCGGGTTGCGCACGCGCCCCTCGGTGACGATGATCTCCTCCATCACGGCGAGACCGAGGCCCTGGGCGATCCCGCCCTCGATCTGTCCGATGACGGAGAGCGGATTCAATGCCACGCCCACGTCCTGGGCCGTGGCGATCTGCACCACCTTCACCAGCCCGAGTTCCTCGTCCACGTCGACAACCGCGCGGTGGGCCACGAAGGCGAAGGCAACATGGCAGTCACCCTGGCCGTTCTCGTCGAGGTCCTCGGTGGGTCGGTGGTGGTGCTCGTAGGTCTCGTCGAAAGACACGCCACGTGTGGCGTCAGCGACGGAGATCCGCAGGGTCCCTGCAGAGTTGACGACCTCGGTGTCGACGACCGAGAGGCTCGATGCGTCAACCGAGTGCTCGCGCGCTACATGCTCCAGCAGTTTCTGCTGCACCATCATGCATGCACCCTTCACGGCGCCGCCGCTCATCCACGTCTGCCGGGACGCCGACGTGGAGCCGGCCGAACCGACCCCGGTGTCGATCGTGTCGATGATGACGTCGTCGACGCCGAGAACCGTCCGTGCAATCTGCGGGGCAAGCGTGACGAAGCCCTGTCCCACCTCGCTGGTGGCGAACTTCAGCGTGACGACGCCGTCGGAGAGCCTGCAACGTGCCGTGGAGAAGTCGTCGAAGCCCTCGCTGTACATGATGTTCTTGATGCTCACGCCCCATCCGATTCCGCGCTTGATGTGGCGACGGTCGCTCGTGAGTCCGGAGCCGCCGGGCAGCTCGAGTTCGTGGGGGTCAGCCGGCATGTCGGGGGGAAGGGGAATGGCGTCCGTCTGGCGGATGCACTCCACCACCGGGGCGACGCTGTCCATGACCTGTCCGGTGATCATGACGTCACCGGTCTCCATCGCGTTCTTCACGCGGATGTCGACGGGCGACATGCCCAACGCCGCGGCGAGCTTGTCCATCTGGCTCTCGTGCGCGTAGCACGCCTGCACGACACCGAAACCCCTCATGGCACCGCACGGCGGGTTGTTGGTGCGCACCGCATGTCCGATGACCGATGCGTTCGGGCACTTGTACGGGCCCTGCGTGTGCGTGATGCCGTTCAGAAGGACGGCGGAGGAGGTGGAGGCGTACGCACCGCCGTCGAACACGAATCTTGCCTCGATGTTCACGATGGTCCCGTCGCGGCGTGCGTGGTGCCTCATCCACACCTTCGCGGGGTGCCGGTGGATGTGCCCGAAGAAGGATTCCTCGCGGCCGTACTGCATCTTCACGGGCCGGCCCGTGTGCAGGGCGAGCAGCGCGGTGTGCACCTGCAGGCTCAGGTCCTCGCGGCCGCCGAATGCGCCACCGACGCCACCGAGTGTCAACCGCACTTTCTCGGTGGGAAGGTTGAGGCACTTCGCCATCTGCTTCTGGTCCTCGTGCAACCACTGGGTCGCCACGTACACCTCTACGCCGCCACCGTCGTGGTCGGGAATCGCAAGGGCCGCCTCGGTGCCGAGGAAGGCCTGGTCCTGCATGCCGATCACGTACTCGCCCTCGACGGTGACGTCACCGCGGACTGTCGGGTCGCCATGGACGATTTTCTGCGAACGAAAGACGTTCCCGTCGGGATGGATCGGTGCTGCCGTTCCGTCGATGGCCTTCTCCGGGTCCCACAGCGGTGCGAGGACCTCGTACTCGACGACGATCGCGGCGAGCGCCCGTCGGCACGTCTCCGGGTGGTCAGCGGCAACAGCCGCCACCGGTTCGCCCATGTACCTCACCACATCCGATGCGAAGACCGGCTGGTCCTCCGCGATGAGGCCGTAGTTCATCTGGCCCGGCACGTCAC
>JBEGQK010000053.1:0-12572 GCA_041180985.1 Actinomycetota bacterium | reverse complement strand
ACCGCGGTGGAGCCACCGGGGAATGCCGTGGTGAACGAGTCGTTCGCGGCGGTGGTCCAGATCGAACCGACAGCCTTGTTCAGGAAGTTGGTGAAGTTGTTCGTGGTGCCCGAGGTGCTGGCGCGGTAGGCAACCTTGATTGCCGTTGCCGGCAGCGTGAGGGTTGCGCCGGAGGCCGTGTCGTCAACCGAGACCGAACCGAGCGTGGTCACGCCCACCTTGACGGCGTACGTGGCGTCCTTCTGGTAGGTGAACGAGGCCGTTCCCTTTGCGGTGAGCGCCTTGTTGTAGATGTCGGTGGTGGTGGTGCTCGTGCCCGACGTCGTCGTGCGCGCGATCTTCACCATCTTGCCCTTGTAGGTCTTCAGGGCAGCTGCGGTACCGGTGATCGTGAAGGCAACCTTGTCGCCCGACTTCTTCGCCGAGACGGTGACACCCTTCTTCGTCACCTTGGTGATGGCCTTGGTGATGGTGGCGGTGTTGTCAGCGACGATTGCCGGGTCGTTCCAGGTCTTGATCTGGCCGGCGAAGATCTTGCCGACGGTCAGCGGGCTCAGGCGAACCTGCGCACCCGCGGGCTGGACGCCGTCGAGGCGGTACATGACCGAGATGGCGCCGGAGATCAGCGGGACGTACACGTAGCTGAAGGTGGGTGCACCCGAGGTGTACAGCGAGTCGGTTCCGGCCCACACCTTGGTCAGGCCGGTGAACGCGGTCTTGCCCGCACCCGAGCCGGTCGGGCTGACGTAGGCAACCGTGTCCTTGTTCGGGTTGGCAAGCGTGCTGCGGTTGTACTGGGCAGCACAGATGTCGTACATGTTGGCCGGGAAGGTGGCGCCGGTGCCGTCGATGGCGGTTCCGGCAAATGCCACGGTCGATGCGACCGGGGCAAGGATTGCGGCAGTTGCGATTGCCGCACCGATCTTCATACGAAGCTTCATGTGGATGTTTCCTCCTGAGGGGTTGTTGTATCCAAGGGAGAAACTAGGAGACCAATGTTTACCTATTGAGGCGTGCACCTGAACTGGTGCAGATGATTCGGTGAACTGTCGGTGAACGAGGCCGGCCGAAAATGAACGGCGGATCAGCCGAATCGGCCCTGGACGTAGTCGGCGGTGCGGTCGTCCTTCGGGTTCGAGAAGATGTTCGTGGTGAGGTCGGCCTCGATCAGGTGGCCGGGACCGCCGTCGGAGAGGAAGAACGCGCAGTAGTCACTGACGCGGGCGGCCTGCTGCATGTTGTGGGTCACGATGACGATGGTCATCGACTCCGACAACTGCACGATGGTCTCCTCCACGCGCAACGTGGAACCCGGGTCGAGCGCGGAGCACGGCTCGTCGAGCAGCAGAACCTCAGGCTTCAGGGCCAGCGCACGGGCGATGCACAGACGCTGCTGCTGGCCGCCCGACAGGGAGGAGCCCTGGGCCTTCAGGCGGTCCTTCACTTCCTTCCACAGTCCGGCGCGGGTGAGGCACTCCTCGATGAGGTCGTCCTTGTTGTCCTTCGACTTCACCTTCGCCAGCTTCAGACCGGCAACCACGTTCTCGCCGATGGTCATGGACGGGAACGGGTTCGGCTTCTGGAACACCATGCCGATGCGGGTACGAATCTCGGTGGCATCGACAGATGCACCGTAGATGTCCTCACCGTTGAAGAGAACCTCGCCGGCCATGGCGGACTTGGGGATGAACTCGTGCATGCGATTCAGGAGTCGCAGGAAGGTGGACTTGCCGCAACCCGACGGTCCGATCAGACCGGTCACGGTGTTCTGCGGGAAGTGCAGGTTGACATCAGCGAGTGCATGGTGCTTGTCGAACCACGCATGGACGCCGCGCGCCTCCAGGCCGCTTGCACCGTTCACCTCGAGATTCTCGGCGTTGCGACTGGTGCGGTCTTCCATAGGTGTCGCGGGTGCCGCGATGGAAGGAACAATAGTCTCGGCGGTCTGCTCGGCCGGAATCTGCTCGCTCATGGTTACTTTCTCCCTTTGGTGCGCCCGCCGAAGATGCGGGCAATGATGGACAGAACGACGATCAGTGCGATGAGCACGAGTGCCCCGCCCCACGCGCGGGCGAGCGACAGCTCGGTGCCGGTGCGCAGGGCCCCGAAGATGTAGGTGGGCATCGACGCCATCGTGGAATCGAACATGTTGGTGGTGAGACGCAGTGCGTACTGCGAAGTGAGCAACAACGGTGCCGTCTCGCCCGCGACGCGGGCGATGCCGAGGATTGTCGCGGTGATCAGGCCCGAACGAACGGTCGGAAGCACGACACGCAACGTGGTGCGCAGTTGTGTCGCGCCGAGTGCGTAGCTGGAGTCGCGGATCTCGCGCGGGACGACCTTCAGCACTTCCTCACTGGTGCGGGCCACGGTGGGCAACATGAGGATGGCGAGCGCGAGCGAGCCGGCGATGCCGTTGTTCTTGTGCGTGACGGCGATGACGATCGTCGAGTAGATGAAGAGACCGGCCACGATCGAGGGCACGCCGCTCATGGCCTGGGTGAGGAACCGCACGAACCGCGCCGCGCGGCCGTTGATCTCCACGATGTAGATGGCGGCGATGATGCCGAGCGGCGCGGCGATGAGGGTCGCAACGCCGACGATGACGCACGTGCCGACGATGGCATGCGAGATGCCGCCCATGTTCAGCGGCTCGTCCATGGAATTGACGAGCATGTCGTGGGTGAAGAAGCCCCAGTAGATGGCCTTCCAGCCGCGGTTGATGACAGTGAACACGAGCGAGATCCACGGGATCACGACAGTGGCGAAACCGATGGAAATGACGGTCGAGGCGACGCGGTCGGACAGGCTCTTGCGCCCGGTGACGAGCGACTGGATCGACACGGCGACGATGGTGGAGAGCGCGAACGCGACGTACCACCCGAGAACGCCGTCGAGGCCCGTGACTGCGTAGAGCACGGACGCGATTGCTGCCGCGATGGCCGACACGACGAGACGCTGCCGCAGCGTCTGCATGGGGTTGCGCCACGGCCTGCGCGGCTCCGGCACGGGAAGTGTCTCGGGCGTGATCACCGCGGTCACTTGGCAGTCCTTGCGGTGCGGGCGACGATCGCCGTTGCGATGAAGTTGACGAGAAGTGTGAGCAGGAACAGCACGAGACCGGCCGCCATCAGTGCCTTCAGTTCGTACGGGGTTGCCTCACCGAAGCGTCCCGCGATGAGGGACGCGACGTTGCCGCCGACGGACGCGAGAATCTGGAAGTTGATCTTGAAGACAAGGTTCAGCACCAGGTACACCGCGACGGTCTCACCGAGAGCGCGTCCGAGACCGAGCATCGTGCCGCCCACGAGACCGCCGCGGCCGAACGGCAGCACGACCGCGCGCATGGTGCCCCACTTCGACGCACCGAGGCCGTAGGCGGCGTCGATCTGGTCGCGGGGCGCCTGGCTGTAGACCTCACGCGCGACAGATGTGATGATCGGCAGGATCATCATGGCCAGCAGGAGCCCGGCGATGAACGGCGAGCGCTCGAAGATGGGTGCCGGCACCTTGAACAGGGGGAACCAACCGAGCCAGTGGTTCAGGCTCTTCGACCAACCTGCCGCATGCGGCATGAGGATCGTGTAGCCCCAGATGCCCCAGATGACCGACGGGATCGATGCGATGAGGTCGAGGATGGAGACGAGCACCGACTTGATGCGCTGGGGTGCGTAGTACTCGAGGAACAGCGCAACTGATGTTGCGAAGGGCACCGCCACGATGACTGCAATGGTGGCCACCACCACCGAACCGACGAGCATGGCGGCGACACCGTACGACGCCGGGATGAGTCCGTCATCCGATGCCGCATCCCACTTCGACGACGTGAAGAACGAGAAGCCGAAATCCTTGAAGACCTCGAAGCCCCGGTACAGGAGGAACCCGGAGATGAGCGCGAGAACTATCAGCGAGAAGAGCGCGCCGGCCAGGATGACCCCGCGGAACACCTTGTCTGAGGTCCCCCTGCTGACCTTGAGCACGCGCGGCGCGGGATCGACGACTGACACGGGCGAAATCCTCTCAGTGGCGCCTGACGCCCAATGGACGACACGGTGAACGGGAGGTGAACTAATTGGTGAATTCTTCGGGCCTGCCGAGGGCGACGACGGCGCCGCACAGGTCCTCGATGTCGGCCTGGTCGTGGCTGACCACGAGGGCATGGGCCGTTGAACTCTTGAGCAGTTTCTTCAGAACCTCGCGCAGACCGGGTCTCGAATCTGCGTCCACGGCGGCAAAGGGCTCGTCCAGCAGCAGGATGCGCGGGTTCGTCACGAATGCGCGGGCGAGGGCCACCCGTTGGCGTTCCCCGCCGCTGAGGCTGGGCGGGCGCCTGTCGGCCATTGGACCCATGCCGACCGATTCGAGGGCCACGCGGGCACGCTCGGCAGCTTCTGCCTTCGGGGCGCCGTGGCTGCGGGGGCCGTACGCGACGTTCGCAAGGACATCCATGTGCGGGAAGAGGCGGATGTCCTGGAACACCACGACGGCACGACGGTCCTCCGGGACCACGAAGGTTCCGGGACCGTCGAGGGTCTCGCCGTCGATGACGATCGAACCGGTGACCATTCGCTCGATGCCGGCAACCGTGTGCAGAACGGTCGACTTGCCGGCTCCGTTCGGGCCGACGAGGCCAAGAACCCGGCCCGCCTCCACCGCGAAGTCGACATCACGTCGGAAGTCCCCCCTGCCGACCGTCCCGCGCACGGTGAGAGTCATCGTGTCACCATCCAGCGACCGCGCAACGCCGCGATGATCACGACCGACACGACCATCATCATGAAGGACACCGTCAACGCGGACGGATAGTCGGTCGAGACGAGCTCGTAGACCGACATCGGCAACGTCTGCGTGCGGCCGGGGAAGCTTCCGGCGAACGTGATCGACGCACCGAACTCGCCGAGGGAGCGTGCCCATGCGAGTGCAGCACCGGCAGCGATTGCCGTGCGCGCGCCGGGCAATGCAATGGTCGTGAACACGCGCAATGGTGATGCGCCGAGAGTTCGGGCGGCGTCCTCCAGACCGGTGTCGAGCTGTCGGAACGACGACTCGACTGCAACCACCAGAAACGGCAACGAGACGAACACCTGCGCCATCACCACGGCCGTTCGTGTGAACGGGATGCTGATGCCCCACCAGTCAAACAGCGATGCCCCGATGATGCCCCTGCGGCCGAACACGCTGAGCAGGGCGATGCCGGCAACGACCGGCGGGAGGATCATCGGTGTGATGACCACCGAACGCACGAGGCCGACGAGGCGGCCGTCGGCGCGGGCGAGCCACCATCCGAGCGGCACCCCGACGATCACCGCAATGAACGACGACATGACGGACGTGCAGAGCGAGACCCACACCGCCGTGCGGACCGAACCGGTGGACAGCACGTCCCACGCGCCCGACCACGGCATCCGCACGGCGACGCCGACGAGCGGCAGGGCGACGAACACGGCGGCCAGGCCCGCGAGGGCCACGACGATTCTCGAGTGCCGTTGGCGCGTCATGGTGAGAGAAAACCGTACTTCGTGCGTGCCGTGGTGCCGAACGCGTACGACATCACCCAGTCGACGAAGGCCCGTGTGTTTGCCTTCGCGTTGAGCCCCGCGATCAGGTAGTTGTTCGAGCTGTTCACGCCGTCCGGCAATTCGGCACACGTTGCGAGACCACGTGGTGACGCGTACACGCAGTCACTGACATATCCGATGCCCGCGTCAAGTTCCCCGAGTTCGACCTTCGTCACCAGGTCCTCCACCGAACCGGTCTCGGTGTCGGCGATGTTGGTGCGGGTCACGTCGGCACGCCCGTAGGACGCGCGCGAATTCGACAGGATCGTGTTCGCCAGAGACCCGCACGGTGCGGACGCCACGCACAGACCGACCTTGATTCCGGGGTTGACGGCGTCGAGCAAGTCGACCGGGGACGACACCGAGTCGACGAACCTGCTCTTCGGCCACAACAGGATCGTTCCCTTGTTCCGCGCGAACACCGTCGGGGGGATCACGGCGAGACCTGCGTTCTTCACCGTGTTCATGGTGGAATCACTCGCCGAGACGAACGCATCGGCGGGCGCGCCGGTCGTGATCTGTGCGGCGAGAGTGGCCGAGGACCCGTAACTGATGTTCAGCGCCGTCACGCACGGATGCGCGGCCACCCATGCGTCCTTCAGTTCCGTCAGGACGTTCACCATCGAGCTGGCCGCGAGAACCGTGACGGGCCCCTTGTTCGCATCGTCGGCGCACTTCGGGACGGTTGTGGTCGTGACCCGCGGTCTCACGGTCGTTGCGGTCGTGTCCCCTACGGCGCCGGGAACGGTCGACGACGCAGTGTTCCAGAGCGCCGTCGTGGACGTCACGGGCACCGACGTTGCCGTTGAGGATGTCCCCGGTGCACTCACGTCTGTCCCGACGTCGTCTCCTGTGCCGGCACACGAGACGAGCGCCAGACAGAGTGCCGCCACGAGTGCCGCGCGGCGTGCCGACACGGTCAGCCGCCGAGGTAGGCGGCGCGCACTGCGGGGTCGTGCAGCAGTTCGGCACCGGTACCGGACTTCACGGAGTACCCAGTCTCCAGCACGTACGCGCGGTGAGCCGTGCGCAGTGCCTGTGTGGCGTTCTGCTCGACCAGCAGCACCGACACGCCGTCCTCGTTGATCTTCTTGATGATCTCGAAGATCTGTGCGATCAACATGGGCGCGAGACCCATGGACGGCTCGTCGAGGAGAAGAAGGCGCGGGCGGCTCATCAATGCACGACCGATGGCGAGCATCTGTTGTTCACCGCCGGAGAGCGTGCCGCCGTGCTGGGAGATGCGCTCCTTCAGGCGCGGGAACAACTCGAACACGTGCTCGAGCTCCTCGGCCTGCTTCGCGTCCTTGCTCTTGCGGGTGTACGTGCCCATCTCGAGGTTCTCGAGAACCGTCATGCCAGGGAAGATCCCGCGACCTTCCGGGGCCTGGCAGATTCCCATCTTCACGCGCTCGTGCGGGGGCATGTTCGTGATGTCCTGTCCGTCGAACATGACGGAACCCTGTGCCACGGGGCGCACGCCGGAGAGCGTGCGCAGCGTGGTGGTCTTGCCCGCGCCGTTCGCACCGATCAGCGTGACGACCTCGCCCTCGCCGACCGTGAACGAGATGCCCTTGATGGCCTCGATGCGACCGTAGAAGACGTGCAGGTCGTTGACTTCAAGAAGCATCGTCTTGGACTCCCAGGTAGGCGGCGATGACATCCGGGTTCGCACGCACCTCGGCGGGCATCCCCTCGGCGATCTTGCGGCCGAAGTCGAGCACTGCGACACGGTCGCTCACGTTCATGACCACGTTCATGTCGTGCTCGATGACGAGCACCGTGTAGCCCTGGTCGCGGATCCTGAAGATCAGCTGGTTCAGTTCCTGCTTCTCGGCGGGGTTGAAGCCCGCGGCCGGCTCGTCGAGGCACAGCAACTCGGGATTTGTGCCGAGCGCCCGCGCGATCTCCAGCCTGCGCTGGTGACCGTACGGCAGGCTGCGCGCGGCAACTTCGGCGTACGCGTCGATGCCGACGAACTTCAGCAGTTCCAGCGCACGTGCTCGTCCTTCCGACTCTTCGCGACGCGCGCGCGGCCCGCGCACGATCGCCCCGGGCACACTGGTGCGGCCGTGGGCGTCGACGCCCACCATGACGTTCTCGAGTGCCGACATGTCCGGGAACAGGCGGATGTTCTGGAACGTGCGCGCGATGCCGCTCCTCGTGATCTCGAACCGCTTCAGGCCCGTGATCGACTTGCCCTTGAAGATGACGTCGCCCTTGGTGGGCGCGTAGACGCCGGTGATCACGTTGAAGCACGTGGTCTTGCCGGCACCGTTCGGGCCGATCAGGCCGAGGATCTCCCCACGGTTGATGGTGAGCGACACGTCGCTCATGGCGGTGACGCCACCGAACTGCATGGTGACGTTGTCGACGTGCAGGAGGGCCTCAGACATCTGCGTCCTCCTTCTGGGCGATGCCGGACGCCGCGGCACGGCGCGGGATGATGCCCTGCGGACGGAAGACCATCACCAGCACGAGGATCACGCCGAACACGAAGTAACGACGGGTGGAAAAGTTGCGGAACCGCTCGGGCAGCCACGCGACCAGGACAGCACCGGTGATCGCGCCGTACATGTTGCCTGTGCCGCCGAGGACGACCGCGGCGAGGAACAGGATGGAGAGCTGCAGCTGGAAGTTGTCAGGGTTGATGAAGCCCACCTTGCCGGCGTACATCACACCGGCGATGCCGCCGATGGCGGCACCGATGGCGAACGCCCACAGCTTGAACTTGAAGGTGTTCACGCCCATGAGTTCTGCGGCGTCCTCGTCCTCACGGACGGCAGCCCAGGCGCGGCCGACGCGGCTCGCCTCGAGACGGCGCAGCACGAACACCACGATGAGGATGAGGGTGAAACCGAGGTACCAATAGGGCCGCGAGTTGAGCACGCTGAACTTGAGCGGGCCGATGCTGGGCGGCGACTTGATCTTGGTGATGCCGCGCGGACCGCCGAGCCAGTCGGTGTTGTTGGCGGTGATGCGGATGATCTCGCCGAACCCGAGCGTGACGATGGCCAGGTAGTCACCGCGCAAACGAAGCGTCGGCGTGCCGAGGACGAGGCCGGCCAGCATCGAGATGACGACCGCGATGGGCAGGCAGAGCAACCACGGCAGGTTCCCGTGGGCTGACGTGAGGACTGCGGTGGTGTACGCACCAACTGCGTAGAAGCCCACGTAACCGAGGTCGAGCAGGCCCGCGAGACCCACCACCACGTTCAGGCCGAGCGCGACGAGCACGTAGATCATGACCTGGTCGGTGAGCACGTTCGGGAAACTGGTGCCCGGGGTGTTCACGATCCAGCCGAGCACCGGGACCTCGGTCCAGTACGGGGTCACGTAGAGCGCGGCAATGAACAGCGCGACCAGCAAAATGCGCACAGACTTCGGGTAGTTCGCCAGTCGCCGCGACGTGTTTCGGGCGAAGCCGGTGCGGGCGCGGAATGATTCGGTGAGGTTCATGCGCGGGCCTTTCCGAGCGCCTCACCGAGGATGCCGGTGGGACGGAACATCAGCACGGTGAGCAGGGCCCCGAACGCGATGACGTCCTTCCACTGGCCGCCGAAGACCGCCGAGCCGTAGTTCTCGGCGAGGCCGAGCACCACGCCGCCGAGCAGCGCTCCCTTGATGTTCCCGATGCCGCCGAGCACGGCAGCGGTGAAGCTCTTCACGCCCAGCAGGAAGCCGATGTTGAAGCGTGTCTGGTCGTACACCAGGGTGAACATCATCGCCGCCCCGCCTGCCATGGCGCCGCCGAGCAGGAACGTAACGAGGATGATGACGTCCACGTTCACGCCGAGGATGCGCGAGGTCTCCACGTCCTGGGCGACCGCGCGGATGCCGCGGCCGAGCCGGGTCTTGTTCACGAAGAGGAGCAGCGACACCATCATGAGAACCGCACCGACGGCCACGATGAGGTAGTCGATGCGGACATCAGCACCGAAAAAATTGAAGAGGACCTTCTTCTCGAGCGTGCGGGGCAGTTTGTAGACGAGGCGCTCATCCGGGCCCCAGATGGCCACGGCCTCGGCGATCGCGGTGGACGCGCCGATTGCCGAGATCAGGAACGCGAGACGCGGTGCCTGGCGGCCGCGGCGGAAGATCCGCAGGTACATGACCGACAGCGGTGCGGCGATGACGAGCGACACCGCCACGATGACCGCCATGTCGGTGCTGAAGAGGAGCGATGCGATGACACCGGTGATGAAGGCGAGCGCGAATGCACCGTACTTGTCACCGGCGCCGCGCAGGGGCCGGTAGGCAATGCGCTCCAGCACGACCGCACCGGTGCCCGAGAAGATGACCGCGCCGAGGAGACACGCAAAGAGCGTGAGGATGAGACCCATGCCGGACCGGTACGGGTAGTCACCCTTCTCGTAGAGCGGGATGCCGAGGACGCGCGTGAGGGTGATCAGTGCACCGAACGTGCCGACCATGAAGATCTCCGAGTGCGCGAAGTTGATGAGGCGCAGCACGCCGTACACCATGGTGTACCCGAGCGCGACGAGTGAGTAAATCAGGCCGAGGACGATGCCGGAAACCGTGAGTTCCCAGAATGTTCGATAAATCAGCCAGTGGCTCATGGTGGTGATTTCTCCCCTGCGAAGTTCTCACAATAACGGCAAAACGGCCGGGGACATAAAGTCCCCGGCCGTCTCGATTGTTCAGCTACCGGTCAGAGACCGGTGTGATCACTTTGCCTCAGCGAGGTAGGTGAGCTTGCCGTCGACAACCTTGTAGATGTAGATGTTGCCTTCGGTTGCGTCACCGTCTGCACCGAACTTGATGTGCTTGGTGATGCCGTCTGCGTCGTACGCGCTGATGGCTGCGAGAACCGCTGCGCGGTCCTTTGCGCCACCCTTGATCGCCGCGAGGATGACATTGGCTGCGTCGTAGTACTCAGCACCGTAGGTGCCGGGGGTCTCGCCGTAGGCCTTCTTCCAGTTCGCGATGAACTCGTCGGAGCCGTCCTTGCAGGGGCAACCGATGAGAGCGCCTTCAGCGGCCGGGCCGGCAGCGTCTGCGAAACCAGCCTGGTCCTTCACGCCGTCACCCGACACGAAGACTGCGGTCACGCCGGCATCCTTCAGCTGGGTGGCGAGCTTTGCGGCCTCACCGTAGTAACCGCCGTAGAAGACGTACTCCGGAGCGGCGTCCTTGACCTTCGACACGGCGGCCGAGAAGTCAGCTGCCTTCGGGTCGATGGTGTCGGTGAGGGTTGCGACTGCACCGAGGGTGGTTGCAACGCTGCCTGCGAGGCCCTTGCCGTAGTCGCTGCCGTCGTCAATGACCGCAACGCTCTTCGCGCCCTCTGCAATCAGGTAGTTGGCGATTGCCGGACCCTGCTTGTCATCGTTGGCGAGGAGACGGTGGTACACCTTCCAGCCGTTGGTCTGGAGCTTGGCGTTGGTGGCCGAACCGGTCACGAAGCCGAGGCCTGCCTTCTCGTACAGCGGGGCGGCGGCGTTGGTCTCGCCCGAGAAACCGGGTCCGATGAGGCCGAGCACCGTGGTGTCGTCGATTGCAGCCTGGGCAGCAGCCGGCGCCTTGGCCGGGTCGCCCTGGGTGTCGAACTTCTTCAGAACGACGCAAGCGTCCGGGTTGGCGGTGTTGTACTCGTCGATCGCGAGCTGGGCGCCCTTGATCATCGGAGCACCGAGGTTTGCGTAATCGCCGGTCTCGACACCCTGCCAGCCGATGGATGCCACTGGGGCGTCGCATGCAGGCGAGACGTAGGCCTCGGACGAGGACGATGCTGCGGTTGTGTCACTGGACGAATCGCTGCCGCCGCAGGCAACGCCCACGAATGACAGACCAACGATCAGTGCAGAGGCGCGGAATACACGGCTCTTCTTCATGTGGTTCTCCCCCTTGGAGATATGACGGCAGAAAGCCGTCGTTACTGGGTAGTTGGAACAACCTACCCCCCGATTTCCAGCCGAATCAACGGCGCGAGGCGTGTTTCGCGAGGATTGTGGTCAGTTTCACCACGTCGGAATGGGTGTTGTAGAGGGCGGAAAAGCCGAATCTCATGAGATTCGGGGGCCGGAAATCGGCGATGACCCCCTTCTCTGCCAGGGCATCAACGAGGCCCTGGCCCTCCCCAAACCCAAGTGCCACATGGCTTCCGCGGTGATCGGGGTCCTCGGGGGACTCGATCGAGAACCCCAATGGCACGAGAACTTCCCGTGCCACCTCTATGAAGAGGCTGGTCAGGCTCACGCTCTTGGCCCGGACCTGGGACATGGTGACCCCGTCGAAGGCGGTGAGGGCGGCCTCGAGGGATTTCATGCTGAGGACCGTCGCCGTGCCCGTGAGGAACCTCTTTATCCCGGCGGCGGGGCGGAAACCGGTTTCGAAGGCGAACGGCTCGGCGTGAGCCCACCACCCGTGGAGGGGCTGGGTGGAGTCGGCCAGGATCCGCGGGGCGGCATAGATGAATGCCGGGGCGCCGGGGCCACCGTTCAGGTACTTGTAACCGCAGCCCACGGCGAAGTCAGCGTCGAGACCCCCGAGGTCGACGGGCACTGCGCCGGCCGAGTGCGCGAGGTCCCACACCACCAACGCACCTACCGCGTGCGCGGCCCCGGTGATCTCATCGGCATGGAGGATGTGCGCGCTGCGGTAGTCGACGTGGGTCGCGGTGACCACGGCGGTCTTCTCGTTGACCGCGTCGGGAATCTGCGAGGCCTTCACGGCGACGAGAGTGAGCCCGCACTGGTCGGCCACGGACTGTGCGATGTAGATGTCGGTCGGGAAGTTGTTGATGTCAACGACGATCTCGGTGCGACCGGGACGCATCGCGACCGCCGACATGAGCGCCTTGTGCAGGTTGATCGACGTGTTGTCAGCGCAGATGACCGTGCCGGGTGCCGCACCGATGAGCGGGGCGATGGCGTTGCCGATGCGCAGGGGCATGTCCAGCCAGTCCTCGTTCCACGAACGGATCAGCCGCTCGCGCCACTCGAACTCGACGGTGCGCGCGATCGCGGCACGCGAGGCGTGGGTGAGAGGCCC
>JBEGQK010000052.1:0-4534 GCA_041180985.1 Actinomycetota bacterium | reverse complement strand
GTGATCTGCCCCGATGACATGGTCGACGCGATCGCGGCGGAGTTCGATTCGCGCGGCACGTCGTACGGCAGGGCACAGGCCGCCGGCCTCGACAACGACATCTCCATCGTGCCGGCCACGTTGGTGAAGGGTCTCGAGATCGACGAGAGCCTCGTGGTGGAGCCGTCGCGCATCGTGGAGCTGGACCCGCAGGGCCTGCGCCTTCTCTACGTGGCGCTCACCCGTTCGACGCGTTCGCTGACTGTCGTGCACGGCCTCGACCTGCCCGCCGCGATGGCCTGACCCCTCCGGCAGATTCGCCAGATGTGCTGACGCGGCGCTACTTCGTGGCGTCGATGACCAGGGGGATGAACCTGGCCGCCTTGTCGGCGTCCGCGGGGCGCTTCTTCTTCACCGCGGAGCGCACGAGGTTCACGATCCGCTCGACGTCCACGTTCGTGTCGTTCTTCAACGCGACCAGTTGAGGCTCGAGTGCGATCCAGATCGACTCCACGTTCTGCAGCCTCTCGCGTGCGACCTCACTGTTCTTTCCGCCCGCGATGATGTCGCCGAGCCCGGTGACGTTCACGAGCATCTCGTCCAGGAGCGAGGTGACGGTTCCCGTGGGGATCGTCGTGGTGGTGACCACCGAGGATGTCGTGGTGGTGTCGAGTGACCCGACGATCGTGGTGCCGCACGACGAGATCGCGAGTGACACTGCGAGCGATGCGATGAGATGTGTCTTCTTCATGGGGTCCAGTTGTGGGGGTCGGTTGTGTGGGGGATTCGGTCTACGCGGTGACGAAGATGCGGGATGTCGCGAAAGGGTCGACGTCGACGAGGTTCCCCTCGACCGTCACCTTCATGCCTCCGTCACGCTGGATCTCGGTGACCACGCCGGAGTAGCCGGGCACGAGGTGCCACTTCTCGAGGTAGTCGAGCATCCCCGGGGTGAACTCGAGTTCCTCGGGGATGCGCGTGACGGTGAACGGGCTTCCCTCGCCGATCTTCGCGAGACGCACGGCATCGGGCGGTGCGTACGACGAGCCGGGGATGGGGTTCCCGTGCGGGCAGGTGGTCGGGTTGCCGAGGACGCGCTCCATGGCTTCCTCGACCTCAGATGACATCACGTGCTCCCACTTGCCCGCCTCGCGGTGGGCGAGTGCCCAGGAGAGACCGAGGATGTCGGTGAGGAACCGTTCGGCCAGGCGGTGGCGACGCACGACCTGCACGGCCAGGTCCTCGCCCTTCGCGGTGAGCACGATCTGCGCACCCTCGCTGGCGATGAGTCCTTCGTCGGTCATGCGCCTGATCATCTCGGAGACCGAGGGGCGCGAGACGCGGAGGCGGTCGGCGATGCGTGCCTGGATGACGTCGACACTGTCCTCGCGCAGCTCGAAGATGCACTCGCAGTACTCCTCGAAGGCGGGATGGTGCTCACCGGGATTCGGCATGCAATCAGTGTATGACGCACCGTCTTCGGGGCAGTGGGTGCGGCGGTGTGACGTGGACCCCACGGTCGGCCCCTGCCATTCGGCACCCGACGCACGGGGTGGGTACCCTCGCTGTCATGGTTGACCGCACGGTGCCGCATGGCTGACCACAAGGTGTTGCATGCGTTCTCGCCCGCGGTGCGCGAGTGGTTCGCCACGTCCTTCCCCGAGCCCACGCCACCGCAGGTGCAGGGCTGGCCGGCCATCGTCGGCGGTGCCCACACCCTGATCTGCGCACCCACGGGTTCGGGCAAGACGCTGACCGCCTTCATGTCGTCACTCGACCGGTTGATCACCACTGAGGCACCACCGCAGAAGCAGCGCACCCGTGTGCTGTACGTGTCCCCGCTGCGGGCTCTCGCCTTCGACGTGGAGAAGAACCTCAGGGCGCCGCTCGCGGGGATTGCGCTCGCCGCGGAACGCCTCGGCGTGCCCTTCAACGAGCCGGTCGTTGCCATGCGCACCGGCGACACCCCGGCGAAGGACCGCCAGGCGCTCGCGCGCCGGCCACCCGACCTGTTGATCACCACGCCGGAGTCGTTGTACCTCATGCTCACGTCGGCAGTGCGCGACACGTTGGTCAACGTGGACACCGTCATCATCGACGAGATCCACGCACTCGCACCCACGAAGCGCGGCGCACATCTCATGCTCACGCTCGAGCGGCTCGAGGAGATCACGGCGAGACCTCCGCAGCGCATCGGTCTGTCGGCCACACAGCGGCCACTCGAGGAAGTAGCGCGCTTCCTCGGCGGCCAGATGCCCGTGGCGGAATCGGAGACCGTCGCCGGCCATGCGATGCAGCCGCGGCCCGTCACCATCGTCGACACGGGGGTGCGCAAGACGCTGAACATCGACGTCGTCGTCCCGGTTGAGGACATGGCGGACCTCGGTCGCCAGTCATTGCCGGGGGAACTGCACAGCGGTCCGGCCACCGCCGCGCTGTCACCGCGCCGCACCAGCATCTGGCCGAGCATCTACCCGAAGGTTCTCGACCAGATCCTCGCGCACCGCAGCACCATCATTTTCTGCAACGCCCGCCGCGCCGCAGAGCGACTCGCCGCGAACCTGAACGAACTCGCCCAGGAACGCGGCATCGGGGTGGACCCGCAGACCGGTGCGGTGCGCGACGAGCTGGTGAAGGCGCACCACGGGTCGCTGGCGCGCGAACAGCGCGTGCTCATCGAGGACCAACTGAAGCGCGGAGACCTGCGCGCCATCGTCGCCACGTCCTCGCTGGAACTCGGCATCGACATGGGCGCTGTCGACCTCGTCATCCAGGTGGAGTCACCGGGTGCCGTCAGCCGTGGTCTGCAGCGCATCGGTCGTGCCGGTCACACCGTGGGCGAACCGAGCAACGGCACCATCTACCCGAAGCACCGCCACGACCTGCTCGAGACTGCGGTCGTCACGCGGGCCATGCTGGACGGCCGCATCGAGTCGACGCGATACCTGCGCAACCCGCTCGACGTTCTCGCACAGCAGATCGTCGCGCATGCCGCGATGTCCGGGGATCTCCCGGTGGAGAAGCTCGCGACCATGGTCCGTCGCACCTCGGCGTTCGCCGATCTCGGTGACGACATGCTGCACAACGTTCTTGACCTGCTGTCGGGCCGTTACCCCAGCGAGGAGTTCAGCGAGCTCCGCCCGCGCATCGTGTGGGACCGCATCGCCGGCACCATCCGCGCCCGTGACGGTGCGCAACGACTCGCCGTCACTAACGGCGGCACCATCCCCGACCGTGGGCTGTTCGGCGTGTTTCTCCCCGACGGAACGCGTGTTGGTGAACTCGACGAGGAGATGGTGTACGAGTCCCGGCCCGGCGAGACGTTCCTGCTGGGTGCCAGCACGTGGCGCATCGAGGACATCACGTTCGAGCGCGTCATCGTCACGCCGGCACCCGGTCAGCCGGGCAAGATGCCGTTCTGGCACGGCGACGTGATGGGCCGGCCGGTGGAGCTCGGCCGCGCACTCGGCGCTTTCGTGCGCGAGACGCGGGCGTTGCCCGCGGAAAACGCCGTTGCCACCCTGCAGTCGCAGCACATGCTCGACGATCTCGCCGCCTCGAACCTCGTCGCCTATCTCGACGAGCAGGCGGAGTCAACGGGTGTCGTTCCCGACGACCGCACGATCGTGGTGGAGCGCTTCCGCGACGAGATCGGGGACTGGCGCGTGTGCATCCACTCGCCGTTCGGCACGCCGGTGCACGCACCGTGGGCCATGGCCATACAGAGCCGTTTCCTGGAACAGCACAGCCTGCACATCGAGACCATGTGGGGCGACGACGGCATCGTGCTGCGCCTCCCCGAGGCCGCCGACCACATCGACCCGAACGATTTCGTGATGGACCCCGAGGTGGTGCACGACATCGTCGTGAATGCGCTCCCGCAGACGTCCATGTTCGCTGCACGGTTCCGCGAGTGTGCCGCCCGAGCGTTGCTGTTGCCGCGCCGCAGGGCGGGGGAGCGCACGCCGTTGTGGCAGCAACGCCAGCGCGCGGCCGATCTCCTGGGTGTCGCCGCCAAGTACCCCACGTTCCCCATGCTCCTCGAGACGAGTCGAGAGTGCCTGCAGGACGTGTTCGACGTGCCGTCACTGTGCGAGGTGCTCGGTCAGGTGCGCTCTCGCGGCATCCGCCTGGTGCACGTGGACACGCAGAAGGCGTCGCCGTTCGCGCAGAGCCTCATGTTCAACTGGATCGCGTCGTACATGTACGAGGGCGATGCACCGCTGGCCGAGCGCCGGGCCGCGGCGCTGTCGCTCGACCGCGACCTGCTGAACTCGCTGCTCGGTGCCGAGGAACTGCGAGAACTGCTCGACGCTGACGTGCTCGCGGACCTGGAGCTGGAGCTCCAGTGCATCACCGACGGACGCCGCGCACGGTCGGCCGACGAGATGCACGACATCCTCCGCAAGGTGGGCGAACTGGGTGTCGACGAACTGTCGATCCGTGCGGAGGCGGAGATGCCCGCCGTGCAGTCATGGGTGGACCAGCTGGTGCGCGAGCGCCGCGCGTTCCTCACGCGCGTCGGTGACACGGAAGTGGTGGTCGCCGCGGAGGA